>JAHZJA010000045.1 GCA_022601155.1 Deltaproteobacteria bacterium
GCCGCCATGGGGCGGCCGGCGGGGTGGTGGGGCCGCCGATGCGCTGCGGCCCCGCCATCACTACTCCAAGATCCCCTCGCAGTCGGGGGCCTGCCACTGGCACAGCCCATCGGGCTGGCGCACGCACTCAGCGGAGTGGCTGATGAGACCGTTGCAGTCGATCACCAGCGGCGGGAACCAGCCGCACTCGAACGGTCCGCAGGGGCCGGAGCCGGGCTTGGGATCGGGGCACGGCGGGAAGGTCCAGCCGCACTGGCCGGGCGAGGTCTCGCTGCACACGTCGGCGCCGACGAAGCCACCGGTTGGACACAGCTTGATCACGTCGGGTTTGAGTCCGCACTGGAGCGGGTTGCACCCGCCGCCCGGGATGGGCAGCGGCTCGAGGATGGGTGTCGGCTCGGGCTCGGCCGCGGCCAGATCGTCGGCAGGGCAGGTGTTGAGCTTCCAGCCGCACTCGCCGTCGGCCACCGCGATGCACTCACCCACGCCGGCCATGATGCCGTCGTCGCACTCGAGGCTGAACTGGGGGGCGGGACCGCAGGCCTGCGGGGTACAGGCATCGGCGTGGTCGGTCGATGCGAGGACCTGGCGTTCGGTGTCGGGGAGGTCGTCGGGCTCGGACTCGATGGCGCAAGCGGAGGCGAACAGGAAGGACAGCAGGACTATCGATGGTTTCATCGTGAACTCCGAGTCGCGATCCTACGTTGTCGCGGGCCCACTCGCGTCGTCGATCGTGTGCCTTGTTGGTGACCATGGTCTCGCTGGATACCCGGCCGCCCCTCGACGAGCGAAGCCGACCGTGCGTCGCGGTACGTTGCTCGACCACTTCCACGTACGCTGTCGGCGATCACAGTGGAGCGGTTTCACCTGTCAACTGGTGACGATGGAGCGTAGGAATGCGGACGCGTAGTCCTGACTGTCGATCCAGGTGCTGGACCAGTAGCGCACCCGCCGAATTCCGAGGTTGACGGCTTCGTCGAAGGCGACGCCCATCGCCTGCTCACCGGTTCGGCTGGGCCATACCTGGTGATACGCCGCGAGCCCACAGCACACCTCGACGCTGCCTGTCGCCACGCCGGGCACCTTGCGCGCGCGCTCGACCGCTACCTGCTGCATGGTGCCCGGGCTGGTGGCCTGGCCGGAGAACGGCACCGCCTCGTTCCCCCGCGAGTTGACGCTGTAGGCCTGCGGAAACAAGCGGTCGACCAGCGGAGCCAGGGTGGCGTGGGGTCCGTTCTCGGGGTGGTACGGGAACGTGGTCAGCTCGAGCTTGGCTCCCAGGGGCGCGGCCACCTCGCGCATCTTGCCCGCGAGGGTCTTGGCCGCTTCGTCCAGTGTGGGAAACCCTCGCAGATGCTTCTCGGACCAGTTGCCCTCGGTGTCGACCTCGAGACCCTTGGCGCCTGCGGCCGACAGCAACGGCGGGACCGCGGCGATGAGGGCTGCAATGTTCTGCGCGTCGGGCAGCGGCCACACGGTACCCACCACCTCGATCTCATGATCGGCGGCGCGCTGGCCCACCGTCTGGAGCTCGGTGGCCGTCCAGCGTGGCTGCCAGGGCCGGCCCGAGCCGCTCGTCGCCGAATGGTTGAGCATGATCGCGATCGTCTCGATCCCCATGGCCACCAGTCGATCGAAGTAGCCGTCGCGGAGCACGATCGATGGCGCCTCGTCGATCCAGCACCCACGGATCACCGAGCCGGTTGCGACCTTGCCGGGGCCCAGTTTAGCGGCCCGGTCGATTGCGGCCAGCGTCTGCGGCCCCACCATGTCGTCCGCATTCAGGCCGTGGCTGGCTTGCCACTGCCACACGGCGGTCACCGTCCGCGGACCCCACAGACCATCGATGGGCGTGGCGCCGGTCACTCGTTGGATCGTCTGGATTCGCTCGGCGTCGAACCCTCGGGCCCGGTTGTAGCCGACGGCTTTGGTGATGGCCTCGCTGCTTGGAGTCATGCGTACACCTTTCACCCGGGTGCCACCGGTCGCACCCCCTCGACTCAGGGGGCGATGCGGCGCCATCGATTTCATGCCACACTTCGCGCCAGCCGACTGCCTGGCCCCGGGAGTTCCGATGATCGACACCAAGACCCTGTTGTTTGCCGTTACCTCCGTCGCGTTGCTGGGCGCTTGCAAGTCCGGCCCCGCCAAGGTCTGCGCCAAGATCGACGCGCTGGCCACCGAGGCCGCGGCCAGCGGTGACGCTTCGGTCAAGACGATGGCCGACGAGATGAAGAAGGAGAGCTCGACCTGCCTGCCGCGCATGAAGGCGATGGCGGAGAAGGATCCCGAGACCTTCAAGGAGGCGGCCACTTGCGTCGAAGACGCCACCGCGCTGCGCGGCGTGGTGCAGTGCTTCTTCAAGGCAGCGATGAAGGGCAAGACGCTGCCTGGCGACACACCGAAGGTGCCGTCGGTGCCCGCGCCCGCCAAGGCTCTCGCCGCCGAATAGGGGGTTTGGGGCCGCGGGCCTGCCGTGTCGCAACGATGTGTGCGGGGTCGCGGGGAGCGGTTGCGGCTCCAGACCCGATTGGCCCTAGGTCGCGCTTGACCCGCTCGTGCACCGAACGTACGGTCGTTCGATGTTGACTGGTCGGTCGGTCAGAGTGTTGTTTTTGTTGTGCGTCGGGGTGATGACCTCCTGCAAGAGCGATGGGGCTTCGACCTCCGCCGCGGAGGGCACGACCGATGGTGAGCCGGTGGAGCCGCTGTCGGGGATCGCCGACCTGCATCTGCACATGTTCGCCGAGGAGGCGTTTGGCGGCGGCTGGCTGCACGGCAGCCACCTGGGTGAGGGGGCCTCTGCGCTCGGGCCCTGCGACGGAGGGTCGCCGGGCGACCATGGCCGGCTTCGTGACGAGCTCGCTCCGCTGCTGGGTAGCTGCGAGGGCATCACGCTCGAGGAGCTGAGCCAACAGGTGCCGCTGGTCGGCACGCTGGCCAGCGGTGGCTTTCTCGTCAGCGAGTTCATCAGCATCATCCCCGGCTCCGATGGCGACACCGGTCGGCATCTCGACCGCACCTCGGGGTGGCCCGCGCTCGACGGCTGGCCTCGCTGGGATGCCATCGCCCACCAGCAAGTGTGGGAGCAACACCTGCGCGAGGCCTACGATGCGGGCTTGCGGGTCGAGGTGGTCTCGGCGGTCTCCTTGGACTGGTTATGCCAGGCGCTGCCCGACGAGAACGTCGTGCGCCCCCAGTGCAACGAGATGGATGACGTGCGGGCGCAGCTTCAGCTCGCCAACGCGTTCGCCGAGGAGCGTGACTGGGTCGAGGTCGCCCTGTCTCCCGAGGATGCACGCCGCATCGTGTCGGAGGACAAGCTGGCGTTCATTCTCAGCGTGGAGGCCTCGCACATCATGGCGGGCGGCGACTGGCGTCCGCAGTTCGAGGAGCTGTACGACCTCGGGGTTCGCACGCTGCAGCCCGTGCACCAGCTCGACAACCGCTTCGGCGGTGCCGCGCCCCACAACACGATCTTCCAGGTCGCCCAGTACGCTGAGAACTGCCACATCGACGAGGACTGTGGGCTGACCACCGAGGCCGTCACGCTTGGCTTCGATGTCGACGCCGACTGCAAGAACACGCTGGGGCTGACCGAGGAGGGGCAGGCGCTGGTCCAGGAGATGATGGACCGCGACATGCTCATCGATGCCGCCCACCTGTCCGAGGCGAGCCTCCGCGATCTGCACGAGCTATCGGTCGCCAACGACTACTATCCCATCTACATCTCGCACGGGCACTTCCGCGAGATCATGCTCGAGGACAAAGCGCGCGAGGAGAAGACGACGCCCGCGTGGGCCATCGAGATGCTCCGTGAGACGGGCGGGATGATCGGGCTGCGGACTGCGCCCGAGGAGGTCCATTCCTACGAGCCGTCCGCGGTCGACAACAGCTGCCACGGCTCGAGCCGCTCGTTCGCGCAGGCCTACGACTACGGGCGGTTGGGCCTCAAGGTCGCGATGGGGCTGGGCTCCGACCTCAACGGCTTCATCCAGCAGACCCGTCCGCGCTTCGGCTCCGATGCCTGCTCGGCGTCGTTCCCCGTGGAGGGCCAGTGTCAGGCCCGTGACCAGCGTCAGGCCGGGCCGCCTCCGCTGGGGCGTGCCTTCGATGACATCGGACTGGGACACATCGGGACGCTTGCCGATCTGTTGGACGACCTGGACCAGCTGGGCTCCGACACCGCGCCGCTGCGCAGCTCCGCCGACGACTTCGTGCGGATGTGGGAGCGGGCACGAGGGGAGCGCACCGGGCCGGCCGAGGTCACGGGCGAGCTTGCGACGGAGGGCATCGTGCCGCTGCCGTCGGTGACCGATCGCATCGCCGAGTTTCCGACCGAGTGTGGCGAGATCTACTGCGAGGGCGCGCTGCAGGCCGGAGCGGAGTGCCGCTTCGACGCCGAGTGCGAGGGCGGCACCTGCATGGGTGCTGGCGAGTGCGGGACGCCACTGGGTAGCTGCGCCTGAGGGGGGCCGCGGCTCGCTGCGAGGCGGTTGGCAGTTCATGGCGAGACCATCGGTTGGTAGCGCCATGAGACTGCGCCCGCGGTCGTTGTTAGGCCGGGCGGGAATCGGGGGAGGAGGTCGTCGTCGCCTCTTCGGGGGCGGCCTCTCCGTACTGGAAGACCTGCTCGAGCGGTACGCCGAAGGCGCGGGCGATGCGGAATGCCACCTCGAGTGATGGGGAGTACTTGCCACCTTCGATGGCGTTGACCGTCTGCCGGGTCACCCCGATCTTCTCGGCCAGGGCTCGCTGTGTCATTTGATCGTGGTGAAATCGCAGGGTGCGAATGGTGTTGCGGATGAGGGGATCGGCCTTGCCCACGGTCAAAACCCTCGGCGATAGCTGACCAGCCGTAGCGTGGCCTTGAGAATCTCGGCGAGGAACATCGACACGAGCAACAGGTGTGTTGGCCAGACCTTGGCGATCGGTGTGGCCAGCAGCATCATCGCCATGAAGACACCGGCGCCCAGGACCCACGAGGAGTAGTGCTCCGAACGCCACTCGATCAGTCGGTCGCGTTCGTCTGCTTCTTCCGGGCGACTGACGAGCGCCGCCGCGATGTGGCCGAAGATCATGATGACGATCTGCAGGACCACGGCGGCGATGAACAGGCCGACATACGGGGCCATGATGGTGATGCCCGAGGCCAGCAGGTAGCCCGCGGGGATCGAGTACGCGACGAGGACGACGATGAGGCTCACCAAGGTGATCCACACGCTCTTGTGTTCGAATGAGGTGCTCATGGAGGAGATGGGGGGCAGGTCGATGGTGACGTGTATCTTTGACCTGATGTAAAAAATACCCGACACGCACGCCGTGTCAAATATTTTTGACCTCGATCATCGAAACGTCCATACAGTGCCATCTGCGGGTCGTTTGGCTTCGAAACGCCGGAACGCCGACGGTCTCCGGTCGTCGCGGAGCATCGTCGACGTCCACCGCGAGGGCAGACCGAGGCGGCGACCTCAGTACGCCGGCTCGGATCGCCGCTGCGCCAGCCCGGTGATCCCGGCCAGCAGTGCCGCGAGCCCGGCCACGCCCATCGCATACATCCCCAGCTCAGCGCTGGCGCCGGTCTTGAGCTTGGCGAACATCAACCCCCACACCCCGAGCGCGGCGATGCCCAGGACGATGGAGCTGATACCCAGGCCCTTGCCGAATCCCCGCAGCCCACCGATGCCCGCGAGCAGCCCCGCCACCAGGGTGGGCACGAGGAACACGACGAGAGCAGGCTTCTTCACGACGCCGACGAAGGCGCCCGTGGTGATTTCACCGACCGACATGAAGGGCAGGCCGAGGGTGGCGAGGGCGAGCAGGAGAGCACCGAAAGCGAGGAACTTGTTCATGCCCTCCCCCTGAGCAAGCGCCGTGCCGAACGAAAACCGCCATGGTCCAGCGAGCGCCAGACCACGCGCTGGACAGGTCGTTCACCACAACTGGACCAATCGTCCAGCGATTGGACGACGCCACGGTGCGCGCCGGGCTGTCCGCCGGACTGGACAGGTTGTTCACCGTGGCTGGACGACTGGTGCAGTCGGCTGGACGACGGCACGCCCCGCGGCGCCCATGTCGAGGTAACCGCCTGATATCGGGTCTGGTACGGCGCTTGCGAAGGGGTGGGGCATGGTCCAACGAATCCACGCCTGGATGCTCCTTGCCACCCTCACCGCATGCGGTCCTTCGGATGCTCGCCTCGACGGCCTCGATGTCACTGTCACCACGCCGTCGGGATGGTCGGTGCAGATGATGCGTGAGTCCTCGATGTCTCGCGGAGACGCCGAGCTGCAAAAGGGTGGCAAGACCTACGGCTTCTTGTCCCCCAAGGTCGTCATCCCGCTGGGCGCCGACAAGAAGGCCTGGCCAAAGGAAGGCCCCCACACCCAGCAGCAGCTCGAAGCGGCTTTTGCGCCGTTGTCGCCGACCGACGTGAAGGCGTTCGAGCGAGGGTTCGGCCTGCGCTACGAAAAGAAGGGAAAGCCCAAGTTCTTCTACGTGGTGCAGCTGGATGGACGCGAGCTGTCGTGCACGGCCAACGACTGGATCGCGGCGGAGGACGTGCCCGCGGCGATCTCCATCTGCACCTCGGTCCGGCCGTGAGCGGGCCCTTGCTATCGTGCACGCGTGGCCGAAGAGCCCACGCGCCCCAAGCCCCCGCGCACGACCAGTGGGCCCCGCTTGCTGATCGTAGGTGCGGGGCGAATGGACGCCCGCGCGCTGACGACCGACCACCCGCTGACGGTTGGGCGCGGCGAGGCGGCCGACGTGACGGTGGACGACCCGGAGCTGTCGCGGCTGCACGCCCAGCTGCGATGGGACGGTGTGCTGCACGTGTGCGATCTGGGCTCGTCCAACGGCACGCTGGTGCGCGGCGTCGCGGTGTCGCCCCAGACCTGGGTGGCGGTGGGTCCCGGCGAGACGATCGAAATCGGCGGGACGACCTTGATGCTCGAGCAGCGCGAGGGCCCGCCGCTCGGCCCCACGATGGCGCGGGGGCCATTGACGATGACTGAGGTCTTGCACGTCGCCGACAAGGTGGCGGCCAGTGACATCAGCGTGCTGTTGCTCGGCGAGACGGGGGTGGGCAAGGGGGTGCTGGCCAGACGGCTGCATGAGCACTCCTCTCGTCGCGGCGCTCGCTTCTTGGAGCTCAACTGTGCGGCGCTGCCCGAGACTCTGCTCGAGGGGGAGCTGTTCGGTCACGAGCGTGGAGCGTTCACGGGTGCATCGACCACCAAGCCGGGGCTCATCGAGGTTGCCGACGGTGGCACCGTGTTCCTCGACGAGGTCGGGGAGCTGCCCGGGTCGGTGCAGTCCAAGCTGCTTCGGGTCATCGAAGAGCGGCAGGTCATGCGCTTGGGCGGGCGAGACCCCCGCAACACCGATGTACGGTTCGTGGCCGCGACCAACCGCGATCTCTCGGTCGAGGTGGCCCAAGGGCGGTTTCGGAGCGACCTGTACTATCGGCTCAACGGAATCACGCTGTTCATTCCCCCGCTTCGAGAGCGACGTGACGAGGTCATTCCGCTGGCGGAGTCGTTCGTGGCCGAGGCCACGCGCAAGGCCGGCACCGCGCGTCGGTTGTCTCCGGCCGTACGCGGGTTCTTGCTCGAGCACCCGTGGCCGGGCAACGTGCGCGAGCTGAAGAACGTGGTCGAGCGCGCGGTGGTGCTGGCCGACGACGAGGAGATTCGGCTCGAGCACTTGTTCGTGGGAGGTCGGCCGCGGAGTGCTGCGCCCATGGCCCCGGTCGAGGCCGGTCTGATGGGCTCGGTCCCCGGCGCCGCGCCGACGGGCGCTGCCGTGGGGCCCGC
>JAHZJA010000481.1 GCA_022601155.1 Deltaproteobacteria bacterium
CCATCTCGACCGTGCGCGCCACGAAGGCCGCCATCGCGTCGGGGCGAAAATCGGTGGTGGAGCTGGTCGCGACGCGGCCGTCGTGCATCACTCGCACGCTCATACCGCTGCTGCCAGCCTCTTTGACCAGCTCGACCTCGCCCTGTCGCACGCCAACCTCGAGCTCGCGACCAGTGCCAATGGCGACCTCGGCGTGGTCCACCCCTCGGGCTTGGAGTTGCTCGATGGCCTGGGTCGCGGTCCGCGACAGCCGGTCGAGCGTCTTTTCTATCTTGGCGGGACGGGGCATCAGACTGCGGTGCCTCCGACGGTGAGTTCGTCGAGCTTGACGGTGGGCATGCCCACGCCCACGGGCACGCTCTGCCCGTCCTTGCCGCAGGTCCACATCCCGTCGGACAGCATGAAGTCGTGCCCCACCATGCTCACCGTGTTGAGAGCCTCGGGGCCGTTGCCGATGAGGTTGACCCCCTTGAGCGGCGACGTCAGCTTCCCGTCTTCGATGAGGTAGCCCTCGGTGAGACTGAAGACGAAGTCGCCGTTGGAGATGTTGACCTGACCACCGCTGTACTTGACGGCATAGATGCCGCGCTTGACGGAGCGAATGATGTCCTGCGGGTCGTCTTGTCCCGCTTCCATCAAGGTGTTGGTCATCCGGGGCATCGTCACGCTGCGGAAGCTCTCCCGCCGTCCGCTGCCGCTGGGGCGCTTGCCGAAGTGTGCGGCACTGATGCGGTCGTGCATGTAGGCCCGCAGCTTGCCGTCGACGATGAGCCGATGCTCCCGCGGGGTCACGCCCTCGTCGTCGACGTTGATGCTTCCGCGTGAGCCGACCAGGCGCGGATCGTCGACCACCGTCACCAGGGGCGAAGCGACCGACTTGCCGATCTGGTCGGTGTAGTTGGAGGTTCGCTTGCGGTTGAAGTCGGCCTCGAGACCGTGCCCGACCGCCTCGTGCAGCAAGATGCCCGAGTCGCCCGGCGCCAGCACGACCGGCATGGTTCCGGCGGGTGCGGGACGACTGTCGAGGTTGACCAGCGCCACCCGGGCCGCCTCGCGACCGTGGTCTTCGGGCGACATCGCCTCGAAGTACGCCAGCCCCTGGCGACCGCCTCCGCCGCTGCTGCCCGCCTCGGTTCGCTTGCCCCGGCGGGCCAGTGCCGACACCGACATTCGAACCATGGGACGAACGTCATGGACCATCACCCCATCGCTGGTGACGACCATGACTTCCTTGTGCCCGGCGACCAACGAGGCGTCGACGCGCTTGATCTTGCGATCGTGCTTGCGGGCGGCCTTGTCGGCACGCCGCAGCAACGCCACGCGGGCGTGACCGTCGACATCGACCACGGGGTCGATCACCGGATACGCATCGCGAGGCCGGCGACGTCGCACGGCAACCGGCGCCACGGGCTTTCCGGCCCGAGCGATCTGGCTGGCCGTCTGGGCGGCGCGCAGCATCTCGGCCGGCTCGAGGCTCTCGGCGTACGCGTAGCCCACCGCCGTGCCCACGACCACCCGAACGCCCACCCCCAGATCGATGCCGCCGCCCGCCGAGCGGACGCGGCCATCTTCCATCGAGACGGACGCCGATCGTCGATACTCGAAGTACAGATCGGCGAAGTCGCCTCCGCGGCCGAGCGCTTCACCGAGGACGCGATTGGCCAGTTCGGCGTCGATGGCCTGGGGCCCAACGACGAACGGCGCCTCGCCGCGAGAGCGACGGGCGCGCGTCTTGGATGCCGATTGCCCCTGGCGGGCCACCGGGTTCAGCTCTTGGCCTTGTTGAAGGCAGCGTAGCGACGACGGAAGCGATCGATACGCCCCTCGGTGTCGACCTCGCGCGCCTGGCCCGTCCAAAACGGATGGCTGTGCGCCGAGATTTCGAGGCGGATGACGGCAAGCTCCTCGCCGTCGACCTCTTTCTTCTCGGTGCTCGTCAGCGTGGAGAACGAGGTCCACTCGTCACCCGTGGAGGTGTCGAGGAAGAGGACCTTGTGATACTCGGGATGAACGCCCATTTTCATGGCAACGATGCTCCTTGTGCGGCGCTACCAGCTGGACTTGGTGACGCCTGGAAGGTCGCCCCGAAGCGCCAGCTCGCGGACCACGACTCGGCACAGGCCGAACTTGCGGTAGACGGCCTTGCTGCGGCCGGTCAGCATGCAGCGGCGAGTCTTGCGGGTGGGACACGAGTTGCGCGGCAGCTTGTTCATCGCCGCCATGACCTCGAACTTGTGTTCGGGGTCGAGCTCGGGATCTTTGAGCTTGGCTCGCAGCTCGGCACGCTTGGCCGCGTATTTGTCGATGAGCTTCTCGCGCTTTTCGTCGCGCAGCACCTGGGAAAGCTTGGCCATGGTCTGGACTCCCTGTGGTGTCTCGAGCGCTTGGGCGCTCGTTGCGAGGGCGGTCCAGGGAAGCGCCGTCCTCGCGGGAAGCGGAAGCTACATGGCTCCGCAGGTGACCGCAAGGCCCTCGCGCTCGTCGTTCACTCCCCGCGTGGCACGGCTGTGACCGCGCGCAGTGGGGTGGTGTCGGCCCGAAGACAGGCACATGGCTGGCTCAAGCCGGGCCGCGTGGAC
>JAHZJA010000482.1 GCA_022601155.1 Deltaproteobacteria bacterium
AAGGTCAGCCAGCAGGAGGTGATGCGAGGCATCGAGCGAGCCGCCGCCGCCAACGACGAGGTGGTCGAGTGGGTGGAAGACGACGGCCCCCTGCGTGGCAACCCGCGCCCCGCCGACCCCGAAAAGGAAGACGCCGACGTCCGCTGGTTCGTGTTCCTGGAGAACAAGGTCGCGATCTACGTGCGCCCGGAGTTCCTCGACAGCATCCTCGAGGGCCCCGCGAAAGATGGCCGCAAGACCTCTGGCAACTATGTCGCCAACCTCTCCAAGATTCGCCGTATCGCCGCCCGACAGCCCAAGGCGGGCCTCCAGGTCGTGATCTCCGACCTCAGCGACAAGTTCAAGCGCAACCCGCTGCCGTTCGCCATTCCCGACCACATCGAGTTCTCCGCCTCGGCGGCCAAGGCCCCCGATGTGATGCTGCGCTTCGAATTCCTCAACGTGGTGGAGGCCAAGGCATTTGGGCTTTGGTGGAAGAAAACCCTACCCGAGCTGATCGACAAGATACCTGGGGCAAGCTGGGTGGCCAAACCCATCTACAGCGCCCTGAAGCTCGAACGCGAGGACGCCAAGGTGCGGATCGTGGGCAAGCTGGCCCAGGGCCAAGCCGAGATGTTGCTCAAGATGATCGCCGATTGGTCGGGGAAGAACCTCGGCAAGAGCGCCGCAGAGCTCGAGGCCATGAAGCAACGCCGTATCGAGGCGCTGAAGGCACGCAGGGGCGGCAAACTCCCGCCGTCGGCGCTCGACCCCGAGCCCGAAGCCGAGCCCGCCAAGACGCCAACCATGCAGCTGGTGCCACGCAAGGCCACCGGCGCAGGCACCGAGACACCGGCCAAGCCGGCCCAATAGACCGCGAAACCCGTCGAAACCCACCCGAACGATGCATTTGGCGGCGCGAGTCCCCCCGAAATTGCGCCCGAGCGCCGCACCGGTTAGGGATCATCGGACGTTAGGGACCCCAGTGAGGGTTGCTTCGAATTCACGCGAAGCTCGCGCGGCCTGCACGATCTGAGGTAAGTCAGGGTAATCAGATGGACACCGGCTCAGAAGAGGACAACAAGTCGACCGGCGATGACGCGGAGAGTTCCGGTCTCGCGGACATTCTCGAAGTCGCCGAAGCCATGGGCGATGACGATGACGACGACGGGTTCGGTGGCGACGACGACGACGAGCTCGACAGCGTAGGCCCGAGCAAGGGCGCCGCCGCTGCGATGGTGGGAGGCGATGAAGCGGTCGCGGCTCCCAAGGCGCCACCCAAGCCACCGCCACCGCCCAAAGCCAAGACCGTACCGCCGCCACCCCCTCCGCCCGCGGACAAGCCGGAGGCCGAGGCCAGCAGCCCCGAGGCCGAGCTCGCCAAGGTCCAGGCCGAGCTCGCCAAGGCCGAAGCCGCAGCCAAGCTCGCCGAAGCCCAGGCCAAGCTCCTCGAAGCCCAGGCCAAGCTCGCCGAAGCCCAGGCCAAGAAGGCATCGACCAGCGACGCTGGTGATGACGATCCGATCGACGCGCTGCTCACCGAGCCCTCCGAGGAGGAGAAGAAGCTCGAGCGCGAGGTCGCCAAGGCCAAGGCTCAAGCCAAGGCCCAGTCGACCACTGCCGACGACGACCCCATCGGGGTCTTGCTCGCGCCGGCCGACGACGACGACGACGACGATGACGATGACGACGATGACGCCGGCGACAGCAGCACCGGTGCCGTCATGGTCGCGCCGCTGGCCGCCGCCAGTAGCAGCGGTGCGTCCTCTCCGTCGCTCGCCGACGCCGTGATGACGCCCGGTGCCTCATCGGCGGGGGCAAGCGTCGCCGCGGCAACGGCCGCCGCGGCACCCGGCGCCGCCAACGACGACCAGGGCGGCAGCAAGCTGTGGATCGCCATCGTCGCCCTGTTGGCGCTGGGCGGCATCGTTTGGTTCTTCATGCGAGACGACGGGGCAGATACCAAGCCCAAGATCGTCGAGACGAACAAGCCCACCGTGCCCGCCGCGGCACCGCCCAAGCTGGATCTGCCCGCCGAGCCCGAGACCGACACCGACGGGGCCACGGGCGGAAGCTCGACCGGCGAGCCCACCGGAACGAGCAGTGGAACCGGTACGGGAAGCGATACCGGCACCGGCAGCGACACCGGCCCCAAGGAGGGCGAGGACGACTGGGGCGGCGGACGAAGAGTGGCTCGCGTCAAGAAGACCGGACCCAAGAACACCGGCAAGCGCAAGCCCACCAACTACGACGATGACGATGGTGGTGCGACGCCCGACCCGTTCAACGCGGACAAGAAGTACTCCAGCGAGTGCCTGCTCAACCCGGACAAGCCCGGCTGCGAGGAGTTCAAGAAGCGCCAGGGCTCGGCGCTCAAAGACATCGACGCCTCGCTGCCCGACAAGCTCAGCCAGTCGCAGCTTCGCAAGGCGCTGCGTGGCGCCAAGAACAAGGCCAAGAGCGCGTGCACCGGGGCTGCCCCGGGCGAGATCGTCCACGTGAAGCTCTCGATTGCAGGCGACACCGGCAAGGTGATGTCGGCGACGCCACAGGCCCCGCACAACAACGCGCTCGGCCAGTGCGTTGCCAAGCAGCTGAAGGCGGCTTCGTTCCCTCGGTTCACCAGCCAGCAGCAGGGCACGACCTACCCGGTCACGTTCTGAACGCCAGCCGCGACGGCAACCCAAGAGCAGCGCGACGGCCCCGGCCGCGCGCTGCTCTCGTCGTTTTGGGGCCGCAGTCTTTCGGCTCGCATCCCGTCCCCTCGTCGCGCCTACTGACACCACGCTGGCAGCAACGAACGGTGGGCTCGGTCCCAGGTGACACCACGCTGGCAGCAGCACCTCCGTAGGCTGCGCCGCATGAACCCCACCAAGTTGTTTCCCCTCATCATCACCGAAGATCTTGCCGCGACGCGTGCGTACTACACCGACAAGGCCGGGTTCACCGTGACGATGGAGCAGGACCAATACCTGCAGGTTCGCTACGGCAGCGACGAGGCCGGCCCCGAGCTGGCGTTCTGGACGCGCAGCGATGACAACCCCATGGGGTGCCAGCACGCGTTTGGCGGTCGCGGGCTCGTCATCAGCATCCCCACCGACAACGCGGACGAGAAGTTCGATGCGCTTCGAAAGCGCGGGGCGACCACGATGTCGGAGCCCAGCGACAAGCCCTGGGGATGGCGTAGCTTCGCCGCGACGGACCCCAACGGAGTGATCTTGGACTTTTTCCACGTAACCGCCCAAAGTGCGGTCGCGGATGCGACGGGCTGACCGACTCTTCCAGATCGTCCAGATCCTTCAGCATCGCCGTGTCACCACGGCGGCGCGAATCGCCGAGCGGCTACAGGTCTCGGAGCGGACCGTCTATCGAGACATCCGTGACCTCAGCCTCTCGGGGGTGCCCATCATGGGCGAGGCCGGGGTGGGGTATCGCCTCGGCAAGGACTTCGAGCTTCCTCCGCTGATGTTCACCGTCGACGAAATCCAAGCCCTCGTCCTGGGCGCGCGCATGGTCGAGAGCTGGGCCGACGATGCGCTGCAACGCGCCGCGCAGAGCGTGCTCGAGAAGGTGGAGGCGGCCCTGCCCGAGGCCGAGCGGCCTCGCGTGCACAACACCTCGCTGTTCTCCGTCGCGTTCCACGTGCCCGAGCAGGTCCGCGAGCACCTGGGGCACCTGCGCGGCGCCATCGACCAGCGCCACCCCGTGCACATGCTGTATCGCGATCGAGGCGGACAGGAGTCCGAGCGTACGGTGCGACCGTTGGGCCTGTACTACTGGGGCAGTACCTGGACGTTGGGAGCGTGGTGCGAGCTCCGCACCGACTTCCGCAACTTTCGCCTCGACCGGATGTCCAGCATCGAGATCCGCGAGACCACCTTCGAGCTGAAGTCCCCGGTGACGCTCGCCGACTACGTGCAATCGATGGCCGGCGAATGACGGGCACGGTCCAGGCCCGGGGACGGGCCTGGAACCGCGTCGACGCAGACCCTGGTCAGTCCGGTCAGACGTCTGGGTAGCAGATCACCCAAGTCCCGCCGATGCACTCGTAGATGGCGTAGTCGGGATATCCGGACAGGCGCGGCGCGACCGTCTCCGAGCCCTGGAGCGATCCGACCTGCTCCAGCTGTTCGATCTCGCGGTTGGTCAACGTTCCGAAGTTCTCGGCGTCCACGGTCCACTGGAACGAACCTCGGGCCCACACGTCGATCCCCGTCCCCTCGGCGATGCCGGCCGCGACCTCCGCGAACGACAGGCGCTCGTCGCCATCGACGACGAAGACGTCGTTCCACACCGCGGGATCGTCACCCAGCTCGAACTCGAAGATGGTGTCCTCGCTGGAGACGTCGAGCACCAGGACACCGTCGGCCGCCTTGGCCTCGAGCACGTCGGCCACCGTCGTCAGCACCGTCGCCGACCGCTGGGTGTCGGGCTGCTCGGCATCGCTGTCACAGGCGCCGAGCGCCATCGCGGACAGGCCCAGAACGAATACGGCACAATATTGCGTTGATTGCTGCATTTCACTGATCCCACACTTGGCGATCGAGGGGGGACTCGATCGCATATCTACGAAGAACACACAGCTGTATGTACATCGGCGCTTTCGCCAACGAGAGCACACAACCGAGACCACCTATCGAGCCTCACTGAGGCCGAGGCCAAGCTAACACCGCCACTGCCCTCCTTCAACGTGTTTCGTCCCAACCCCATGAGGTTGACGACTGTCACTCCCGCCTGCCGAGCAGTGACAGTCGTCAACGTCTATGGCGGACACCACCGCACCGAGCTCGGTGCTTCCGACAGACTATCGCCGATCCGCGGATGATCGGACCGGCCCGCCAGTGGGTTTCCAAGTGCCTACCCATCTCGTGTCCGCGACATGTCCACGATTACCGCGACCGGGAGCGACGCCTACCCTCGGGCCGCGTGCCCTCTCTTCGGCTCACGGCCGCATCGTCGAAAGCAGCCCCGCGCGAACCGTCGACCGCCATCGTTGATAGTCGTCTCCAGAGCAGTGCTCACGACGGCGAGGGAGCGCTTCATCGCACAGCCTGGCCGCATCGTGGACCGACAGTTCGCACAACATCTCGACGGCCATCCCGGTGTGGGGAGGAACCGGTCCCGCCTTGGCCCGAGCCTTGGCGGCGAGGCACGCCCCCTGACCCAGGTGGACGGCGTAGGGCCCCGCCCGCTCGCGCAGCCGTCGGAGTGCCTCGGCCTCTGTCCCCCCCGCGTAGGTGCTTGCGAGCCCGATACCACTCCACAGATTCTCGGCCCGATGGCGCTCGAACGTGGAGATCCGCTGTGCAACGGCACTGACGTCGGCGCCCTGCGAAAACCACAGGCTTCGGCCGAGTCCCTGATCGAAGACATCGGCCGCCGCTCCCGACAGCGGAGGCCGACTACGCCGCGGAGCGGCACCGAGCCAGCGCTCCCAGTCGACATACCCCTCACGAAACCCGTAGCCGTCCAGAGCGAGCCATCCGAACAACGGGTCGAGGTCGTCGGGAGGGTGCGGGAGATTGCGACCCAGCTTGGCCAATGCCCGGCCCACGCCGATATTGACACGGTACACGTGCTCGGGGGTACGGCGCAGCAGCTGCTCGACGCGTCGGCCGTTCCACGGGGGCCAGATGCGATCGAGCAGCGCGAGGCTCATCCCCGCCCCCTCGAAGCCGAACCCATGCAGATCGATCGGGAGGCACTCCACGGCATCGACGACGGCGTCGACGTGGGCCGACTGGAGCCCCACATTGAAGCCCGCCGCGAAGCCTCGTCCGACTCGCTCGAGGCGGGCACGAGCGACGGGGTCATGGGACAAGAAGCCGCGTACGTCGAAGGTCGTCTGCGCGGGGTTCAGTCCGATCACGCGACGCCGAGTGCGTCCGACCCAGCTGGATGACACGTCGAGATCGAATCGTGGTGTTTTCATGGGACTCCGTTGGTGGCGCACACACGCGCTGCAGATGGGCTGCGGCTCCGCCTCGGACCCTCTTCCCCCGCAGCCGTGGACGTGCGCGGTGCTCCGTCCCCGAACAGCGGCTTCGGAATCGTTGGATAGAGACATCGGCTCGTGTGCGTTGGACTGGGGCACGAATACGAACGGCGAGCGGTCACGACGACGGTCGTGAACGCTCCCTCGTACTCGACCGATCGCCGCGTCGAGGCGTCCTGCCAGTCACCATCCCGCGACCTCCGAGGATACTCGCGTGACGACGGCTATCGAGACTCACGACCGCGCTACAACTCGAAGCACGCCGTCCCACCAGGGCGGCAACACTTCGTCGTCATACGGCGTCGATGTGCAATCGGTTGTTGGCAGTCTAGTGATCGAGCTCGTCGTTGACAACCGCGAACGACGGCTCCGGGGCTCGCTCATGACACGCGCTGTCAGGACCCGCGGCGCTCGTGAGCGCGCGATGCCGGACTGCCGATCCACCCGGTCGGCGCGCTCAAGAACGCGAGGATGCGAGCCCCCGCACCACCCACACGGGGACCAAGCCGAGACTCAGGCCGACGACCGCACCGACCAGCGTGCTCGCCCCGATGGCCGCACACCCCAGCGACGCGGTGAGCCCCGCGATCAAGAGCGACGCCGCGGCCACACCGAGTCGCTCCCGTGCCTGCATCGTGGTCCCGAGCCACGCACCCACCAGCATGCCCGCCCCCGCGCACAGCGGAGCGCACAGCTCGGCGCACCCGCCCGATGCACACCCAAAGCGCTGCAGCGTAGCCAGCGCGACGAACAGCGGCACGAAGCCCGCCGACCACCCGGGGCGAACGGCACGCTCGAGACCTCGACCGATGAACAGACAGCCCAGGCTCAGCACCACGAGCGGACCGCTCAGCCACAACACCATGAGGCCGTCACCAAACAGCGCGGCGATGGCCATGATCGGCAGCAGCGGGACGACGCCGAGGGCCGCGCGGGCAAGGCGACCTCGCTCATAGGCACGGCGGGCGCGGACGGCCAGCGCCCCGATCTCGGGTTCAGGCGACTCCATGGATCCTCCTCCAGGCGCTGCGAAGCCGGCCCAGCGCTCGTTGCTTGCGCTTGCGCCCGGTGGCCGGGGCGACGACGGGCAGGACGGCGTCTTCGAGGCCCAGCGCGACGCGGTCGGCCGGGCTCAAGGTTCCGACGACGTCGAGCAGAGCACGGGTGAGGTCGACCCGCAGCAGATGTTGTTCCGGGCCGAGGTCACCGGCCGGCTCGACCGTGAGCGTCTGCATCGGACGACGTCGGCGCCGCGCTCGAACGGTGCGGCATTCGTTGATCACGAAGGTCAGCGCCCACGGCAATGCCTCGCGCTCCGGATCGAAGCACGAGGCATTGGAGAACAGCCGCAACAAGGCCCGCTGCGCAGCGTCTTCGGCCTCGGAAGCATCGCCGAGCAAGCGAACGGCGAGCTGCCGCATCACGGGCCAGCAAAGCCCGAACACGTCGTCGAACGCGCGACGATCGCCGCCCGCGAGCGCGGTCAGCTGTCGCTGCAGTTGCCGTCGCGTGGAGGCATGCATGCGAAACGAACAACGTCACGAAGCAGGAAGGTGTTGGGTCAGCCGCCGCACCACGGGCAACAACAGCCGCTACCGAGGGCTTCGCCTGCCCACGCGACCGCGGGTAGGGCGACAACGGACAGGCCGACGATCCACTTGGTCATGGTCTTCATGACTACGGTAGGCGCCGTGCACCAAACCGTGACCATCTTTTTCGCCGTCGTGTGTTCCGGCGCCCGCGCCGGCGTCAGCCCTGCACGAGGAGGGCCTGAACCTCGTCCGCGGGGATCGGCCGGCTGAACAGATAGCCCTGCCCCGACGCACACCCGAGCGCCCGCAGCTGGTCGGCCTGCACGTTCTGCTCGATACCCTCGGCGATCGCTCCCACCCCGAGATTCTCGGCAAGGCTGAGGATCGTGCGGACCATCGCCGCGCTCTGGTCGGTGCCATCGAGGCCATCGACGAACGCCTTGTCGATCTTGAGCCCGTCGACGGGGAACCGGTGCAGGTAGCTCAGCGAGGAATAGCCCGTGCCGAAGTCGTCCACCCACAGATGAACGCCGCGCTCCTTGAGATCGGTGATGAACCTCTGGACGACGTCGGCGTTCTTGACCAGCACGCTCTCGGTCAGCTCGAGCTTCAGCGTGCCGCGACCCAGGCCATACTCGTCGACGAGCGACTGGATCTCCTCGAGCAGGCGGGGGTCGGCCACCTGGCGCCCCGAGAGATTGACGGCCATGGTCAGCGTGCGCCCGGGCGGCAGCATCGCGGTCCACTCGGCCAGCTGTCGCGTAGCCTCGCGCAGCACCCAACGCCCCAGCGGAACGATGAGCCCGGTCTGCTCTGCGATGGGAATGAACTCGCCGGGGCTGACCAGATCGCGACGCGGGTGACGCCAGCGCACCAAGGCCTCGAACCCGGTCAGCTTGCCCGCTCGCAGCTCCACGATCGGCTGGTAGCGCAGCTCGAACTCGTTGCGCTCCACGGCCTGCCGCAGCGCGACCTCCATGCGCAGGCTCGACAGAGCGTCGTCGCGCATCTTGGTCTCGAAGATCCGCAGCCGGTCGTGCCCCTCTTCTTTGGCTCGGTTCGCGGCCGCACCGACGTCGTTGATGACATCCTCGGCGTCTTGGTAGCCACGACCGCTGGTCGTCAGGCCGATGCTCACGGTGGTGTAGACCGTCTGCCCCTCCACCTCGAACGGCTCGCCCACGGAGCGACGAATCCGCTCGGCGATGAGCGCTCCCTGCTGCACGTCATCCACGTTCTCCAGCAGCACGGCGAACTTGTCGCCGCCGAAGCGGCTGACGGTGTCACCGGGGCGCACGCAGGCCACCAGCCGTCGCGCGAGGATGGAGAGCATGGTCTCGGCCGCACGATGCCCGATGCTGTCGGCCAGCCAGCGAAACCGATCGACGTCGACCATCATCACCGTGAACGAGTAGTCGTCGTACGCGTTGGCCAGGTCGATGGCGTTGCGCAGCCGCTCGAGGAACGGCTCGCGGCGCGGCAGGTTCGTGAGTGGATCCTGGCGGCTCTCTTCGAGCAGCTTCTGCTCGCGAAGCCGGTAGTTCGACGTGTCGGTGAGTGAGCCCGCCATCCGTACCGGGTTGCCGGTCGCATCGCGCTGCACCACGCCGCGGCTGATCACCCAGCGGTAGGTGCCATCGCTCGCCCGCAGACGATGCTCGAACTCGTGATAGGCCTTGTGCCCGGCCAGGTGGGTATCGAGATCGGCCCGGAGCCCGAGCAGATCGGCCGGGTGCACCCGCTCGAACCACTCGTCGGCGGAGTTGGACAGCTCGTCGACGCCGTAGCCCAGCAGCTCACGCCACCGCCGAGAGAAGTGCATCTCGCCGCTGTCGAGCAGCCACTCCCACACCCCGTCGTTGGACCCGCGGACGGCGAGGGCGAAGCGCTCCTGTACTTCGTTGACCGCTTTTTGCAGCCGCAGGCGCTCGATGGCCCCATGAATCGCGGTCTCGATGTGCGGGCCGCTCAGCTCCTCATCGAGCAGGTAGCACGCCGCGCCTTCGTGGAGCGCCTGCGAGCGCCGCAGGGCGCGGGTCTGAGACCGCCCGGTGGAGTCGATGTAGAGAATGGGTACGGCCGGCACCCGACGGTCGCGCACGAATCGGCTCCAGCCCTGCCGTGCGTCGCGAACCAGGTAGAGCACCGCGTCGTAGTGGGTGGAGCGCAGCGCCTCGACGGCATGCGACTCGTCGACCGCGTGGTCGACCGTGACCAGCGGGCTGCCGACCGCTCGCATCATCTCGGTCAGTCGCGCGTGGTCTTCGGGCGCGGGCCCTACGAACAGCACCCGCAACGAACGACGCTCGGGCTCGATCGGCATCCGATGCCGCGCTCGCGGCAAGGGGCCCGAGCCGGCCGTCGTGACCTCCGAAGCGGTGTCGTCAGCGTCGGTCCGCCGCCGCCCGGTGGGGTTCGTTTCGGTCATGGCGTTGCCAGCGGCACCAGGCAGACTCGCATCTACCAACTTCCGTGGCTGCCGTGCGAGCCGTGGCTTCCGTGCGAGCCGTGGCTGCCATGCGAACCGTGGCTTCCGTGCGAGCCGTGGCTTCCGTGCGAGCAGTGCGTCGGCGCTCCCATGGGGTTGCCCGGGTTTTGCTCCGGGAGAGCCGGCCCCTCGTCCGCATGCTCCTTGGCGCGTTCGGAGATCGAACGCTGGTCGTCGCTCAGCATCTGGGCCGGCGTCCGCGAAAACGACGGCAAGGCGTCCAGATCCTCGTCTTGTTCACCAGCTGACCTATCGTCCTGCGCCATTTGCAGCCTGCCCCGAGGAGGCCATCGTATCAAAACGCCGCCGTCCGGGCGCGGCATCGCTCGGTTCTAGACGTCGCGCGGCGCGCCCAGGGTCGAGTATGCGCCGTCGGGCGAGGCCACGCAGGTACTCAATCTGGCGCTCGGAGGCCCTACGAGGTCCCAAGAGGGGTTTTTCCCCCCGCGGTCAGGCCCAGCGCGAAATTGCTGAGTTCGCCGGCGATGCGTCGCTCTGCCGCGGGCGAGCGCCCCGAGATCTGCACGATCCAGTGGGTCGGGCTCTCGGTCCGTGCGACATCGGCCCACCCCTCGAAGGTCTCGACGGCGCGGTCGACCGCGTCGCCGGAGTACAGGTCGCGGTGAAAGCGAAGCTCCTTCATCGGCCGCGGCAGCATACCCCAAGCCGGCGAGGGCTCGGCCGTGGACCCGCGGGCTCAACGGATACGGTGCGCCTGCAGCCAGTCTTCGATGGCGGACAGGTCTTCCTCGTAGGTGGTTCCGTACTCGGTGAACCCCTCCGAGGCACGGGCCGCCAACGCCCGAGCCTCCGTGCGAGAGGCCGTCTGCGACCACAACGATTGCGCGAGCGCGAACCGAATCGCCGCGCGGAAGGCCTCACCGACCGCGGCCGCCTCGGTGATGGACAGCGCTCGCCGTAGCTGTGCCTGCGCTCGGTCGTCGCGACCGAGCGCGTGCTCCACCTCGCCCAGCGTCAGCAGCGTCGAGGCGATATCGGGGTGGTCTGCACCCAAGCTGCGCTCGCCGACCTCGACGGCCTCGAGCAGCTGGGTGCGGGCGCCTTCGAGATCGTTCTGGGCCCGCAGCAGCTCGCCGAGGATCGCGTGGTAGGTGGCGTAGGCGGGATGGCCGGGCTCGAGACGGGCGTCGAGGATCGTCGCCGCCCGCTGGAGGACCGGCTCGGCCTCATCCGTCCGCGACAGCTTGATGAGTGCCATCGCCTCGTTCATCAACACATGGGCGACCGCGTCGTGCTCGGGCCCGTGCACCGCCTCGAGCACCTCCCGAGCGCGCGCCGACAAGCTCAGGGCCTCCTCGTCGTTCCCCTGCCGAGCATTGACCGTGGCGAGATCGTTGAGCAGCCACGCATGCTCGTGGTGGTGGCGCCCGTAGGTCGCCTCCATGATGTCCGCGCCCTGACGGTAGTAGGCCTCGGCATCGGAGAGACGGTCTTGGGCCGACGCGACATGGCCCAGTGCGGTCAGCGTGCGGCCGACCATGGGATGGCGCGAGCCGAAGGCCTCACGCTGCACTCCCAGCGCTCGGGTGAACAGCTCGGCGGCCTCGTCGTGACGGCCGAGCATGCCCACATCATGCCCGAGGTTCATCAGCGACAACGCGTAGTCGGGGTGGCGCGGGCCGAGCAGCCCCTCAATCGTAGCCAGCGAGCGGCGATGAATGGACTCGGCCTGGTGCAGACGGCCCATCTCGGCGTAGCTCAGCCCGACGTTGTCGAGCGCCCCCGCGACCTCGGGGTGATCGTCGCCCAAGATCTGGCGTTTTTGCTCATAGCTCCGTTCGAAGTGTTCGAGCGCCTCGGCGTACAGCCCCTGGGCCGAACGTACGATCCCAATGTTGCCCTCGAGGCGCGCCCGCGCGAGAGGATCGTCCGCCATGCGATCGAGTGAGGCCTCGGCATGACGAGCCCATCGCAGCGCTTCTTGGGGCAGACCCAATTCTTCGGAACACACGAACACCAGGCGTGTGGCCGCGTCGGCGGCCGCCTGATGATCGCCTGCCCCCGAGGCGAGCAAGGCGGCTTCGATGAGCCCTTGCTGAGCCGCCGCCGCGTCTCCCAGGCCACGGTCGCTGCTGGCCATGCGAATGCGAGCGCGGGCGATGCTGGGCTCGTGGCCCCAAGCCAGCGCCTCCTGGAGCGCGGCATCGGACTCGTGACGTCCTTGGGCAAAGCGACCCGCCCGGTCGTAGGCACGTGCCACCTCGAGTCGATCTCGGATCGCCTCGATTGCGGCCTGTGCCCGAGCGTCCGACGGCATCGGCACCTCCACCCGCAGCGCGTCGACGTCTTGGCACCGCGACAGCGCGGGCAGGCCCGCAACCTGTGCGACCGCCCGCTGCACGGTGGTCGCGTCGGCCTCGACGAGC
>JAHZJA010000483.1 GCA_022601155.1 Deltaproteobacteria bacterium
ATGGGCGCGGATTGCTGCACGGCCGGATAGGCCGTGCGGCAGCCGACGCCCGTGCCCGGAGACGCCATGCCCACTCACTCCCGCCCTTCGTCCGAGATGTTCTGTGCCGCCCTGAGCCTGTGTGTCGCGGGTGCGTGCGGCACGGTCGACGACGGCCGCGGAGGCGGAGATGGTCCGGGAATCCAGAGCGCGGGTGGGGCCGCGACCGACGGCGAGCTTCAGGGGTCCGGCAGTGGCACGGCGGGCGACACCCAAGCGTCCGGAGGAGCCGAGGCCGGTCAACCCGACGGCGATGGCGGTGGCGTCCCCAACTTCGACGTCGGCGCACCCAACGTCGAGCTGCCGTGTGGCGGCGCGGGCCAGGGCGTGGACGGGATGGACTTCTCGTACATCTGGATCGCCAACAGCCCCGAGGGCACCATCTCCAAGATCAACACCGTGACGCTGGTCGAAGAGGGGCGCTATCAGACCCGCGACACGTTCGGCAATCCCTCGCGCACCTCGGTCGCGCTGTCCGGACACATGGCCGTCGCCAACCGGTCTGGCGGGATCACCAAGTACTACGCGTACGACTGCCCCGATGCGATCAACACCTCGACGGGCCCCGGCGACGTGTATCCGTTCGGCGCCGATGGCTGCTTCGCCTGGTCGACCAACATGCCCTACAACTCGCAGCGCCCCATCGCGTGGACGCCGGGCACCTTCAACGAGGCCAACTGCACGTGGGAAGACGAGTACGTGTGGACCTCGGGCTACAACGGGGGCAACAGCGCCGAGGCGATCCTGGTCGACGGTGAGACCGGAGCGATCATCGACCAGGTGACCATCAACGGGATCCAGTCCGACAGCTTCGGCGCGTACGGTGGCGCCTCCGACAGCCAGGGCAACTTTTGGTTCTCGCAGCTGAGTGCGGGACGGCTGGTTCGGGTCCCCATCGCCAACCCCGCGGCGTACGAGGTTTGGCAGATGCCGATCTCGGGCTACGGGATGGCCGTCGACAACCAAGACCGCGCGTGGATCTGTGGCAGCGGCGTGGCGCGGTTCGACTACGGCACCCAGACGTTCGACCTGCAGGCGGCGACGGGCGGTGGCAATGCCGGGTGCATGGCCGACGCGACCCACCTGTGGCTGGCGGGCGGCTCCAACGTGCGCGGCGTGAACCTGGAGACGATGGCCCTGGACTACACGTGGCCGATCCCCAGCTACATCCACGGCACGAGCATCGACTTCCAAGGCTATGTGTGGGGCGCCTCCCGAGACACCCGGGCCTATCGTGTCGACCCCGCTACGGGCACCGTGGATACCGTCAACGGGCTCAATAGTCCCTACACCTACTCCGACATGACCGGGTTCGGCCTCGCCAACTCGGTCGGTCCGCAGGGGTAGTCGGGCCGGCACCCCGCGGGTGCCACAAGCCTCACCCAGGTCTGGCATCATCCCGCGGGCGTGAGCAGCAGCTACCAACGGCGCAAGCGCAAGCGTAAGCGCACCAGGAAGCAACGGGCGCTCGCCCGCGTCCGTGGGGGCACCCGCATCGCGCTCTCGGTGCCCGTCCTCGAGCTGGCGCGCGGCCACGACGGGCTGCTCCGCGGGGCGCCGGAGCCTGCACTCGTGGTCGGCGTGTATCGGGTCGACGGCGAGAAGATGCGGCTGTGTGGGCGATTTTTGTACCGCTTCTCGCGACCCGACGGCTTCCCCACCAAGGTGGGGCCCCCGCGAGCCCTCGGACGAGTCGATGGTCGAGCCGCTCGATCCACAGACACGGCTGCTGGTGCTGGCCCTGGCCGTCGAAGAAGACAGCGGCCGTGGCCTCGCCACCTTGTTCGCGCAGCTCGAGTCCAGCGACACGATGATGGCCTGGACCTACGCCACCGACGTGCCCGTGCCGACCGCCGTACCAGAGCTGGCCGCGGGTGATCAGCTCGCGCCCGACCTCGGCCATCGCATCCACATCATGATGGGTGACCGGGATCCAAGCGTCCGCCTCGACGGTGACGACTGGATCGACGCCAACCTCGTGTGGACCCAAGCCGCCCGCGCCCGGCGTCGGTACCGGCTGCACTTCGTGTCGGCCGACGAGCGCAACGACTGGACGGCCGAGCTCGAGCTGTGGCTGAGGCGGGCCTGAGTCCACCTGTGGCCACGGCCTCGCCTCGCATCATCGAGACGGATATGCTGGCCTCCGCGTATGGAGCGGTACAAGGCCTTCCTCCTGCCGGGCCTCGCGGCCTTGGTCCTGCTGGTCTACTACGGCTGGACGCACTACGCGGCCGACGACCTCGCGACCGTCTCGCCGCCATCGGCCTCGGCGCGCAAGGCCCCGCCCGCGCCCCCACCCTCACCAGTTCCTCCATCCGATGCGTCGGCGACTCCACCCACGCCGCCCGAAGCTGCCGCCCCCGCCGAGCCGACCACGCCGGATCCGCGTGCGCGAGCCAAGCGCGACGCGCTGCGCAAGCGCATCCAGCAGGCCCAGCGCAGCCGCCTCGATCGCCCGCAGACCGATCCTCCTCCCGAGCCGCAGGCCCTGGGGCAGCTGCAGGCCGAGTACATCCAGTCGAGGATCCGCGAAGACCTCGTGCCGCTGGCCGTCGAGTGCTACCAGCTCGCGCTCGACGACGATGACAGCATCGAGGGCCGCCTGCTGATGAACTTCAGCATCGTGGGTGAGCCCGATGTGGGGGGCATCGTCGAGACCACCGACATCGATCCCCACAGCGAGATCGTGCACCCCGAGCTGGTCGAGTGCATGCAGGAGTCGATGATGAGCGTGACCTTCGACCCCCCGACCGACGGCGGAGCCCTGTCGGTGACGTACCCCTTCGTGTTCGAGCAGGACACGCCGTGAGCCCCTCCCCTTCCGCCATGCTCCCGCTCACCCTGTTCACCTTGGCGGCCGTGGCCGTGTTGCTGTGGGGCGAAGCGCGTGCGCACGACCCCACGCGGCGGGTGGCCAAGCCCTTGGCCTCCCTCGGCTTCATCACCGTGGCCATCGCCGCGGGTGCCCTCGACGGCGACTACGGACGCGCCGTGCTGGTGGCGTTGGTGCTGTGTGCCATCGGTGACGTCTGCTTGCTGTCGCGGGCCGACGGGTGGTTTCTGGCCGGACTCGGTGCGTTCTTGCTCGGACACGTGGCGTTTGCGGCGGCGTTCCTCATCCAGGGCGTCGCGGTCGGATGGGTGCTCAGCAGCGGAGTCGCGCTGGTCGGCATTGCGCTCATCGTCCGGCGCTGGCTCACCCCCTACGTCCCGGGCGGGATGCGAGTCTCGGTGGACGCCTACATCATCGTCATCACCGCCATGGTCGCGCTCTCGGCCGGCGCCACCGCTGCGGGCGGTACTCCACGCATCGCGGCCGGGGCCGTCGCGTTCTTCCTCTCCGACCTGTCGGTCGCGCGAGAACGGTTCGTCCGACCGGGCCTGGTCAACCGACTGTGGGGGCTACCGATGTACTACGGCGCCCAGCTCGTGCTCGCCAGCACCATCGTCGCGCACTGAGACCGTGGCTGGCCCCATTGGCGGGTCCGTGTCGGACACTGCCCGGCGGGCCCGATCGCCGCGATGCCGTCGGCCCCCCGAGGCCGTCGCCACGCAGGGCCGCACACCATCGCTCGCGCCCGCGTACTCGGAGCTCACGTGCCTTCGGGTTCATCCCACTTCGATGGCTCGCGGGCGCACAGCATGTCGACGAACGCGCGCACCTCCACCAACGTGAAAGGCTTGGCCAGCCACGTCCCCTTCTCGCATCGAGCCAAAAATGGCCTGACCGCCGAGCCGAAGGCCCCCCCGGTCATGAACCCCACCTTGGCCGCGTTGACGCTGCGCTCCCACTCCAACCGGCGCAGGATGTCGGGCCCGCTCAGGTCCGACATCATCACGTCGCACAAGATCGCATCCCACTGCTGGGCCATCGCCGCCTGCAGACCGTCGTTGCCCCCGCACGCAAACGTGGTCTCGTACGAGCGCCCGAGCAATCTGCACAGCATCCGGCCGACCATCGGTTCGTCGTCGATGATGAGCAACCGGGCTCGCTGCTCCTGCGATTGTTGGGCAATCATCCCGGCCCCCTCGCCACGGGCAGCAGCACCCGGAAGACCGAGCCCTGGCCATACTCCGACTCGACCTCGATCCGGCCTCCGTGGCCCGCGATGATACGCTTGGAGATCGACAGACCGAGTCCGGTCCCCTGCCCGGTGGGCCTGGTCGTGTAGAACGAGTCGAAGATCCGCGGCAGGCTGTCGGGGCTGATGCCCTGGCCGTTGTCGCGGATCTCGATGCCGACCATGCGCTCGTCGTGCCGCATCGTGCGGATCTCGACCACGTTGTCCTCGGTCGAGCGCTCCAGCGGCAGCGCATGGAGGGCGTTTTGGACCAAGTTCACGATGACCTGGCCAAGGCGTCCGTGGTCGGCCATGACCGACGGCACATCCCCGTACTCGCAGCGCAACATGGCACGATGACTGACGGTGTTGCGAATCAATGCCAGCGCCGACTCGACCAAGTCATCCACTTCCGACCGCGTGAAGACGATTTCGCTCGAAGGGGTGAGTTTCTTGAGGTCGGCCGCGATCCGGGCCGCGCGCCCCAGCCCTTCTTTGGCGTCGGAGATCGCCGTCAGCATCTCGGGGACGCGGTCGAGGTTGCCGTCGTTGCGCAGCTGCTGGAGCTCGTGCTGGAGGTACTCGAGGTTGCCCAGCGAATACGACAGCGGATTGTTGAGCTCGTGCCCCACGCCCGCCGAGAGGGTTGCGAACGCCGAGCGCTCCCCGATCGCCAGGCGAGTCGCCTGCTCCTCGAGCAGCGCGTTCTTCTGCTCGAGCTCGTCGAACAGCTCTTGGACCTCCTCTCCGGCCGTATTGACCAGGTACGCCAGCACGTCTTCGGGTCCACCGTTGAAGCTCCGCTCCATCCGCGCATCGAACTCGCCCGCCGCGATCTTCACCAGAGCGTCCGTCGCCGCCTCGATGAGCCTCTCCATGCGGTCGCGGTGCTGCGATCGCATGGAGAACAACTCACCCACTTCTTCGGCCATCAGATTGACCAGGTAGGCAATGGTGTCTTGGGTATCGCGAATGCCCGTCCGGGGCAGTCGTGCCTCGAAATCGCCCTTGGCGAGGGACACGAATGCTTCCAGCAACTGCTCGACGAACCGCGCGTCGAGCCGGCTGCCCTCGTCGGTCACCTCAGCGACCATCAGCCTTGGCAGGGAGGCCACTGGCCCAATGAAGCGCCTGCTCGACCTTGCCGAACATCCGGGTCGGTACGGGCGGCTGCGTCAGCCCCATGAACACCGAGGCCACCGCGCGGCCAAAGACGCTGTGCGTCACCAACCCGAATCCGGTCACCCACTCCAGATCGACGTCCGTCTGATAGACTCGGCGCGCCGCCTTGGTCTGGTGCGCCACCCGATCCATCAGCACCACGGCCGCTCCTGGGGTGCCCTGCCGTTGCCAGTGCTCTCGCTGGAACATCAGGCTCTGGCGAGCGGTCTGCTCGTCATCGGTGCAGCCATCGTCGGGCGCGACGACCAAGACCCGCGGCAGTGCCGCGAAGAACGCGGCATTGTCGCTGCGCCCCAGCGCCGCCCAACTTGGATCGATGGCAGTCATGGCTTGCGTTGCTGCAGGCTGTCGATCCAAGGACGCGCGCTGGTAATGTTCTTGAACATCTTGAGCGGCGCATCCGGCCGGGTCAGGCCCAGGAAGAACGAGCCCATCGCACGGGTGAGCATCGTACCGCCAATCAGGGCAAACCCCAGCGACCACTGACTCGAGGGATCGTCGGCGTAGGCCTTGCGAGCCATGCGGTCTTGAGACGCCAGCCGGTCGAAGAAGATGGCCACCACGGGAGGATCATTGCGCGATCGAAAGTGGGCCTTTTGAAACGCAAGGTTCTCGACCGCAGTGGTCTTGGTGTCATGCGCTCCGCGATGCGGCAACGCCAGCAACACACCTCGATGATCGACGTAGTACGCCGTATTCGAAGTCTCGCCTACGGAATCCCACCCCGGACTCCATCCCTCGGGCCACACCTCTGACACGCCTGTGACATACCACGACACATCGGCGGTCGGAGGGGTACGAACAGCATTCCGGACTACAGCCCCGGCCTCTGATCCCAGCTCGCGATATCGCTCGCGACCCGACACTCGCCCCGTCCAAGAGCGCGCCGACTGCATCGCGATGGCGGAGTGGATCGACCCGACTGGTGCAGTGATCAATCGCGGATGAGCAGGCTGTCGTCGTGGGGATTGGTGGCAACCGTGTGCTACGTTGCCGTCGTATTCCCCCCAAGACTAGGAAAGGCCTTCGATGAAGTATCCCACAAGGGCGCACTTGCTACTATCGACTTGTCTCATCTACGCATGCGACACCGGATTCGAAGCGGAGTACATCGCGTGTGACGAATTCGCTGGCGTGGGCACCGTTCCTCTCGCCAATGTCGTCGACTTGGTCCCCGCTGACTACACTGTGATCGAGCCCATCCCCGGCCAAGCCTTGGTCGTGGCGCAGTCGGGCTCCTGCGATGCGATCGTGGCCGGAGGCCTGTCGCAGCCGGGCATCTTCGCCCAGTTCGGCGTGGGGGTGGTTCCGCCCCTCGACCCGGGTAACGGCGACTTCTACCAGCTGCTGTTCACCACCAATCATCCAAAACTCGCCGCCCACATGCACGTTGCGGGGGTGGATGCTCGGTTCTCACCGCAGCTTTCCTACACCATCGACCAGACGCCACAACTGAGCATCGAGGTGCCCAAGCCCGGCGCGCTCGCCTTCGACCTCGAAGGCCCCATCACCCTACCGGACCCCAACAGCCCGGCCAATCCCACCACGGTCTTCAACTACTACGCACAGAGCCCTCAGGGCGACAACATCCAACAACAGAATATCGTTGACGGGATCCGGTTCGGCACGGGGCCCGGGGTCACGCTCTCGGCCGTCGGCAGCGAGATGTTCGACATCGTGGGAGGGGCTGGGGTGCTGATGTTCCCGTTCTTTTCCAACCCGGAGACGTTCGATCTGGCGACGGTCATCGTCACGCCCAATGCGTTCTGACCGTCCTGGTCACCACGGTCTGGGCTTGCGATCCATCGACGCCGTGTAAGGGAACGACTTCGATCGGAGCAGGCCCGACCAACCGGCCGGGCACGACGGGGCGGTCTCGTGGCCCGGTTGGGGTGGACGCGTGCCGCTCGGCGAATGCCGAAGACCGCATGCCCGCTCCTCCCGACCGGCCGGCGTTCCAGACTCGACGACCACAGCTCCACTGCAACAGATCACCGTCGGGCGCCCACGGCTCTGCCGTAACGCCCAGCGAACGACCCCGGCTCCTATCTCTGCCGCGGCGCCCAGCGGCCACATGCGAACGACCAAGGCTGCCCGCGGACCAACGGCCATGGCTGCCCGTGGGCCAACGGCTACGGCCGCTCGTAGGGTCACTGGCCATGGCTTTGCCCGTGGAACAACGTCCACGGCCGAGCGACCAAGGCCGCCACTGCACCCCGCGGCCACAGGCGAACGACCCATGACCGTTTCGGTACGCCCAACGGCCAAGGCCGGACGACCACCGCCCGGCCGCAACGAAGCGGTCGAACGGTCACGACCCTCCCGGGTCCCCAGTGACGCGAGACCGGCGGCGCCCCGACGACGGGGGCCGGATCCCGCTCGACAAGCAGGGCCTGGGCCAGCGAGCGACCTGCCAGGTTCCCGATCGACGAACTCAACGACGGGAGTCCGCCCCGCGATCTGCAGCGACGAGAACCCGCGTGCGCGCTGGATGACGGGAGCCACCACCACCAGTTGGATGACGACACTCCGCCCGCAAGCCGCATGCTGAAATCCACGACCGCCCGCTGGATGATGAGAAGCCCCGCCACGAGCGGGATGACGAGAGCCACCACCATCAGCTGGGTGACGACAATCCCCCGGCACGCTGCATGATGAGAGCCACCACCGCCCGCTGGATGACGACAATCCCCCGGCACGCTGCATGATGAGAGCCACCACCGCCCGCTGGATGACGACAACCCCCACCACGAGTTAGATGACGACAATCCCCCGGCCAGTTGGATGATGG
>JAHZJA010000484.1 GCA_022601155.1 Deltaproteobacteria bacterium
ATGCACGTCGTCCTCGCCGTGGACCTCCGTCGTCGACGGCGTACCTCGGTCGAGGCGGCGACGCTCGTGCTGGTTTTGATAGTTGGTCGTCAGGCGCACCGTCTCGGCGGCAGCGGGACCATCCTCGGCATCGAACGCGGCGTAGGTCAGCGTTCGAAACTGCTGGAGATAGCGCAGGCACTCGTCCTCGGGGGCGGTGGGCGGCGGACACTTGTCGGTGCGCGGGATATCGAACTGGCGGTAGTCGTAGTAGCCCAGGGTGACGCGGTGCTTGGCGCTCGCACGCCACACGACGCGGGCGTCGGAGGTCAGCTCGCGAAACCCGGTTCCGCGCTGCGTCTGGTCGTCGGCCTCGAACAACGGCGGGACCTTCTGCGTCTGCCCGGTGGCGGGCTCGATCACACGACCCCCGGCCTTGAGCTGGCCGACGTTGCGGTAGCCCGCGCCGACCAGGATGCCCAGCTTGCCCCGGTACGCCAGCGCGACCTGGCCACGTCCGCCCATCTCGGCATCGGCCGTGGTGAAGCGCGTCATCACCCGAGGGTGCACCGTCCACGGCTTCGGGCCGACGGCGAGGTCTGGCTCGATCGGTGTCGTCAGCAGTGCCCCACCCAGCGCATCGGAGCCAAAGCGGGTGGAAGCGCTGCCGCGCAGGATCTCCAGCCGTTGGATCGTCTTGGCGTCGATGGTGAAGAAGTACTGGTTGGGGCCCTGGCGGAACGTGCTGTTGTTGAGACGGACGCCGTCGAAGAACATCACCGTCTGCTGACCGGTGAGCCCGCGGAGATAGGGCGATCCCTGTCCGTGCGCCGTCTTCTGCACGTAGACGCCCGGTTCGCCGCTCAGGGCGTCGGGCGCGGAGCGGGGCAGACGTTGTTCGAGCTCGTCACGGGTGATGATGGTGCTGGCCCGCCCTGGCTGGGTGCTGTCGGGGCGGCGAGAGCCCACACGGATCTTCCGGGTGTCGCTGCCATCCTCGGTGGTGTCGTCGCCGTACCGTGAGCGGCGAGAGGGGGCCGGCTCGGGATTCTCGGGGGGTGGGGACGCCGGGACGTCGTACGGCGATCCCGAGGGGGGTGGCGAGGTTGAGGGAACATCGTCCGACGGCGCACCGGACGAATCGGTGTCGGCGGTCGGCTCGGTGGTCGGGGCGGTATCGGCGGTCGGCGAGACCGCGTCATCGCCGGACTCACCAGGCGAGTCGATTCCACCGCCGGACAGGGCAGCTGGGCCCCCGTCGTCGCCGGGCTCGGCGGTCGGGGCCTTGCCTTCACCGGGCTCGACAGCGGTGTCGGTGTCGTCGCGCGGCTCGGCGCGCGCATCCGCGTCCGCCCGAGGTGCGGCGTGGGCGACCGAGAAGGTCCCCGCTGCAATCCATCCGCCCAGCAGGAGCGACATGGTGAAGGGTCCCCGCACCGCCCCGATGATGGTGGCGCAGGTCGTCCAGCCTTGTCGTCAGGGGGATCCCCCCTATTGCCCTACGGCGGGGTGTGCAGCCCCGGCCGGGCTCTCACCAGGACCAACGGCGCGAGCGGGGGCGGTTTTTCTGGCACTGTGGCTACGGCAATGGCGCAAGCACGTACAGCGGGGGGACGCCGGGCTTCGGTCTTTGGTCTGGCGATGGTGTTCGCGTGTGCAGGTGACGATGCCGCGCCCGGGGTCGCGGACGGCAGCGGCGGGACGAGCACGAGCAGCAGCGGGGGCGAGGTCTCGTCGGCGACCAGCGCGGACCCCAGCACCTCGGCCGCCGACACCACCGCGGGCTCGGAGTCGGGGGGCGACAGCAGCCATGTGCTCGGGGGGATGGTGCAGGGCCTTCAAGGTGCGACCGTCGAGATCGTCAATGGCGCCGAGACCCTCGCCTTGGACACCGATGGCCCGTTCACGTTCCCGACGCGGCTCGACTCGGGCGACGGGTACGCGGTGGAGGTGTCGGTGCAGCCATCGGGGCCCGATCAGACCTGCACGGTCGTCGCAGGGGATGGTGTGGTCGCCGAGGCCGACATCGACGACATCATCGTTCGCTGCGTCACCCCCATTCGCCATGTGATCGTGTTGGGAATCGATGGGCTGGGCGGCGACTGGCTGGCGCCCATCGACACGCCAGCCCTCGATGCGCTTCGAGCCGAGGGGGTGTGGACGCCGCAGATGCAGAACGTGCTGCCCACATCGAGCAGCACCAACTGGATGTCGATGATCGATGGCACCACGCCCCAGCAGCACGGCGTGTTGTCCAACGGTTGGCAGCCCGGCGACTCCAACCCTCCGCCCACGATGTTCGCAGCGCTGCGCCAGCAACGACCCGACGCCACGATCGGGATCTTCCACGACTGGGCTGATTTCGATCGGTTGGTAGAGCCCGGAATCGCGGACCACGTGGAGCACCCCGGCGACGAGCAGGAGACGATGACCGCCGCGATTGCGTGGATGCAGCGCGAGCAGCCGACGCTGCTGTTCATCCACCTCGACCATGTCGATCACGCCGGGCACCTCAGTACGTGGGGGTCTGCGCCGTACGTCGCCGCCGTGGAGGATGCCGACACTCTCACCGGGCAGCTGCGCACGGCGGTCGAGGACGCGGGGATGTGGCCCTACACGGCCGTGATCGTCTCGTCTGATCACGGCGGTACCGCGTTCTCCCACGGGAGTGACACGGCGGCCGAGCGAACGATCCCCTTCATCTTGCGGGCACCGCAAAGCACACCCGGCCTGCTCGAGCGCGACGTGAGGATCTGGGACATCGCGGCGACCGTGTTGGCTCTGCTCGACGTTCCCGCGCCGCCCGAGTGGGTCGCCAGTCCCGTGGTGGAGGGTTTGTTCGACCGCACCGCGACTCTGCCTCCGCCGCTCGAGGAGGGCATGGCGGTGGCTGTCGACCAGCACGTGCTGCTGTACG
>JAHZJA010000485.1 GCA_022601155.1 Deltaproteobacteria bacterium
GGCACAAGGCGCTCGACCCCAATGAGCTGCCCGAGGGGCGGGTCAAGACCGTGGCCTGTGGCCTCGCGACGGTGTGCATGACCCATCACCAGGGCAAGTACGCCGCGCTCGACAATCGCTGTCCGCACCAGGGAGGCCCGCTGGGCGAGGGGTCGATCGAAAACGGCTTGCTGCGGTGTCCGTGGCATGGCTGGGACTACGATCCCACCACCGGTCAGTCTCCCGGCGATTTCGACGACGGGATCGAGACCTACGACGTCGAGGTTCGAGACGACGGCGTCTACGTGGCGGTGGAGACCGAGATCCCGCACGAGCGCACCGTCACCGACGTGATGGCGCAGACGATGGTCAACTGGGGCGTCAGCGCGGTGTTCGGGATGGTCGGACACTCCAACCTCGGCCTGGCCGACGCGCTTCGGCGGCAGGAGGAGGCGGGGTCGCTGCGCTACTTCGGCATCCGCCACGAGGGCGCGGCTTCGTTCGCGGCCTCGGCCTACGGCAAGCTCACCGGAACCCCCGCGGCCTGCCTGGCCATCGCGGGGCCCGGGGCTACCAATCTGCTCACGGGGCTGTGGGACGCCAACGTCGATCGCTCGCCAGTCTTGGCTCTCACCGGTCAGGTCGACACTCAGGTGCTCGGCCCTGGCGCATTCCAAGAGGTCGATCTCGTGGGCGCGTTCGGCAAGGTTGCACAGTGGTCGCAGTCGGTCTTGCACGGCTCCAAGCACGCCGAGCTGATGAACCTCGCCTGCAAGACGGCCATCTTGAACCGCGGGGTGTCGCACCTCATCTTCCCCGACGAGGTTCAGACCTTGCCCGCGGCCGAGGAGGCCACGCCCGGCGCACCGAAGGGGCGCCTTCCTTCGCGCCGCATCGCCCCCGCTCCGGAGGCGCTCGAGGCTGCGACGCAGCGGCTGAAGGACAGCAAGCGTCCCGTGATCATCGTGGGCCACGGCGCGCGCTTCGACATGCCCGCGGTCGTCGAGCTGGCGCAGACCCTGCGCTGCCCCGTGATCACCACGTTCAAGGCCAAGGGGCTCATCGCCGACGACCACCCGCTGGGCTGTGGGGTGCTCGGCCGCAGCGGCACGCCGATCGCCAGCTGGTTCATGAACGAGGCCGACTGCTTGCTGGTCCTGGGCGCGAGCTTCAGCAACCACACCGGGATCACCCCCAAGATCCCCACGATTCAGGTCGACTTCGACGCCATGACCCTGGGCAAGTTCCATGCGGTCGACGTGCCCGTGTGGGGCGAGATCTCGGTGACCGTCGCGGCGCTACAGGACGCACTGCAGGGGCAGTCGCATACCGAGGACCAGCGGCCGCAGGTGGCCGAGCGCTGGGCGATCTGGCGCGAGGAAAAAGCACGGCGTCGCCTCGACGACCGGGGCCAGGGGGTCAGCTCGGCCTCGATCTTCGACGCACTCACCCGCCTGGTGCCCGACAACGCGATCATTGCGGTCGACGTGGGCAACAACACCTACTCCTTTGGCCGCTACTTCGAGTGCAAGAACCACTCGGTGTTGATGTCGGGATACTTGGGCTCCATCGGTTTTGGGTATCCAGCCGCGATGGGGGCCTGGGTGGCCACGCAAGAAGATGACCCCCGGTTCGCGGGGCGGCCGGTGATCGCCGTGACCGGAGACGGTGGCTTTGGCCAGTACATGGGCGAGCTGCTCACCGCCGTGAAGTACGGCATGAACATCACCCACGTGCTCGTCGACAATGCGGAGTTGGGCAAGATCAGCAAGGAGCAACGGGCCGGCAATTGGCACGTGTGGCAGACGTCGCTGCACAATCCCGACTTCACGGAGTACGCGAAGATCTGCGGCGCCTTCGGGGTGAAGGTCGAGCGCGCAGACCAGCTCGAAGAGGCGATCACGGCGGCGTTGGCCCACGACGGGCCTTCGATGGTGCACGTGCGGGCCGACGTCGAGCTGATCTGATCTGAGCGGCGGTCGACCGCGTCGTCAGTCCACGGCCCGACGCAGCGCGTCGTAGTCGTCGGACTTGGCGACCTCGAGCGCTTCGGCATCCAGGATGGTCAGCAACATCGTGTGCTGGCCGCCACTGGTGAGCGTGCGAAGCTGCTCCAGGACCTCGTGGATGCCCTCTTGCTGCGGCCGCTCCACGACCACCAAGCCATCGCTGGGAGCTTCGGCGGTGAACTCGACGGTCTGCAGACGGTCGGGCTCGCCGACCAACTCCACCAGGGTGTCGTGCGCGGAGGTGTTCTGGTCGTCGCGTACGTAGATGGGGGCGACGTCGACATCGTGGTCGAGCAGCGCTCGCAGAGCCCGTCCGTACGAACCGACGAAGTCTTGGGTGCGCAGCAGCAGGTCGGGGTCGTGGCCCGCATCGCGCAACAGGCTCATCGGCAACAGATAGCCCGCGGATGAGAGTCGGTCGACCCATGCGGCGTGGTAGCCCTGCATCTCACCGAGGGTGCGGGCCTCTCCGCGACGGGCCACGAGGGCACCGCGGTACATCGATCGCCCACCACGTACGGCCTTGAGGATCGCCAGGCTCGAGGACTGGACAGCGGCACACACGATGGGAGGTGCCCACGCCAAGTCGACCATGCCGCTCTCGATGGAACGTCGTAGGGACTCGTAACTACGTGCAACCTGGATGTCTACGCTGACGCCGATGTAGCGCGAGAACCACCGCGTCAGCAGGTCGGCTCGAGCTGAGGCCGCGATGTGCCCGAGCGAGGGCGGAAACATCAGCGCAAGCACGTCGACAGTCTAGCAGCCCGTAGTGAATTCCGTGTGTGGACGACGGCGGCGGACAGTGTCCGGACCGATGGGATTGCCACACTCGGAGAGGGTCGAACTCGAAGACGTCGGACGTGGGTATGCGAGCCGTGTGGTCTGACCGGCGGTCCAAGTACGGAATCGAGCTGACCGATGTCGGCGACCGAAGACTTCAGGCTCGTGCCGTTGGTCGGCGCTGAGCGAGCTCGATCTGCAGGCGTTGCTCGAGGTTCTTCTCGAGATCATCGAACTGTACGGCCAGCTGGTAGGGCCACTCGCCGCGACGCTCTCGACTCGGCTCGACACGAACGACCGTGCCATCCACGTCTTGCATCGCTTCGTGGGGCGCGACACGGAACCGCAGTCGAACTGGCGCACCGAGCCGGAGGTCGGCATTGGCTTGGAGCCGAATGCCATCGGCGGACGCATCCTTGGACACCCCCACCGCGGTGCCGAGCTGCCCGCCGTCGAGGTGCACCGGGAACCGCACGCTGTAGCGTGGGTAGGTTCTTCTTTCCGCCATCTGGCCGCATCCTTTCAGGGACCGACGAGGCTGGGAAGGCGCAAACGGATAAAACGGCCCGCCAGGATCGGCCGTTATTGAAACCGCGGTATGCCCAGACACTCGTTGTGCCGTGGTGTGGGCGGATGAACCGGGCTGTGGCAGGTCGCGTTCGGCGGCGGCGGTCACACCGGGATCGGGGCGTCCACCGTGTCGGCGTTGCCGCCCACCGAGGAGTGACCAAGGCCGATCCGCGTGCGCGCGGTGTCCCGACTATCGCCCAGCTCGCCACAGCTGGGGAAGGCCAGCCCGAGGCGATTGTCGTTGGTCCAGATCACGGTGGACGTGAACACCACCGTGTGGGCGCGGCCACGCGAGACGAGGTCGATCGCCAACCACACGCGCGCGCGCTCATCGATGCGGTGGTCGGTGGCGTCCACACAGGCCCCATCGACGCCGATATTGGAGACGCGGACGGGAAGCTCGGTGCCATCGGCGAACCGCAGGCGAGCGGGGAAGCGGGAGGCGAACCGTTCGAAGCGGCGCCGCGACGGTACGTCGCCGTCCTGAATGGAGCGCAAGGGCGGCTCCAGTTCGATCAACTCGTCGAGCTGTTGTCGCGACAGCCGCTCGCCCCGAGTGGCTCGGTTGCGCAGGGCTCGGAACTCGACGATGTCGTCCAGGAGGCTCCCGTCGTACTCCGTGCCGTCGTCACGGGTCGCCACGATCCGGTGCCGTTCGTCGCCTCGGGCCTGGGCCATGGGCATGCTCGTAGGACGCTCCGTGACGCTCTGCACGGGCGTATCGGACTCTGGATCGAGATACTGGCCGATCCGCTGGGGATCGCGGCCGTCGTACTCCACCGTGCCCCGCAGGGTACGGCCGTCCTCGCGCTGCAGCGCAAACACCCCCGAGTCCTCGGGGCCGACCGGAGTGTCGATGTTGGGCTCGTAGACGAGGCTGACGCAGATGATCTTGAAGATCACTCCGGGCTCCAACAGATGACGCCGCACCCGCTGGCCGTCGACGAACGTCCCATTGCTGCTGTCCAGATCGACCAGGATGTGCCGGCCTCGATCGTCGGTGATGATGTTGGCGTGCTGTCGCGAGATCCCGTCGTGCACGATCTGCACATCGGAGCTGGTGGCACGACCGATCGTGAGGCGGTTGTCGATGGGGATCGCGGCGTCTCGGAGCGGACCGTTCAGCACACGAACGCGCCACTGGTTTCGTTGGTTGTCGGTCGTCATGAGGGCTCGTCCCGGGTCTGAAACACTTGTGCAATCAGCGTGCCCGTTGCTGGAACACGGTCCTCGTCAAAGACCTGACATCGAGGCGTCCGACTGCGGGCCAGGCGGGTCACAATTCGCCGGTTCCGATCGACAATGGACCCAACGATCCGTCAGCCTGTTGTCATGCGTTGGCAGCGGCGGCGTCATGGAAACCTGTCGGGGAACCCTTGGCAGCTGGAGCAAGCGTGCGATCGGGGGGATCGCGTCCAATGGAAGGCCGAGTCGGCGCTCGCGTCGCGAGCTGACCGGCCCCCAGGGGTGGTCCCCAATTGCTACGACATCCGGCCTGATGTCGGGGTTGGTGGTTCAAATCGACCTCGCGTCTGGTAGGCTTCAACCCGACACGGTCTCGTTCGTGTACGAGGTGTGCAGGGGTTCCAGCGGTCAACGTTCGAGCACCGTGAGGGTGTTTCGAACGCACCGTTTCTGACAGCGAATCATTCGGCCCCCTTTCCTGCTCTTTCCCGGCCACCGGGCGTGTCGAATCGAAACCTTTACTGGATTCTTCTGGTCAATTTTTGAAAATCACGGGATAACAGCGTTCGTTGGATAAAGGATCCCGTCCGTGCGGGCCATTCAGGCTCGACAGGGATTCACTAGGCACGGTTCGGTCGCCGTGGCCTGGCCCGGTCAACGCTTCAAGTTTCTTTCGTCGGCATGTGATGCCGACGGTCGGCATCGGTAGGTCCTCGATGAAAACGCTCTCACTCCGCCGCAACCACGCACTGGCTCTGCCACTCTGCCTCGTCGCGCTCATGCTTCCCGCCGCTGGATGTAGAGACGATGGAGGAGGTGCACCGGGAGGCTCGGAGGGCTCCGGGACGGCAGGCCCGGATACCGAGGGAACCGGTGGCACGGCCGATGGCACCGCGACCGAGGGCGACACCGAGGGTGGCGAAATCAATGTGATCCCGCCTCCGGGTGGGATGCGGCGGCTGACTCCCGAGCAGTACGTATCGATCGTGACGCTGATTTTCGGTGCCGCCGCAGGCGATGTGGCCGATCCCCCGCCGCTGCCGGCACTGGGTACCTTCGACTCGCAGACCGCAGCGCAGGAGCCCCTGACGCCGGTCGACATCGAAGCCTACGAGACCTCCTCTCGATCGATCGGTACCGTGGTCTCCAACGATCCTGCGGGACTGACCGCGATGGTGCCGTGCGTCGCGACCGAGGATGCCTCCTGCTACGACACGCTTGCACGAGATCTCGGTCGGTTCGTGTGGCGCCGCCCTCTCATCGAGGACGAGGTCACCACGCTGGTGGCGATCGCCGAAGCGGGCCAGGAGTGGGCCAACGGCGATTTCTACGAGGGCATCAAGTACCAGATCTCGGCGATGCTCCAGTCGCCCAACTTCCTGTACGTGCAGGAGGTGGGTGAGCCCACCGGAGAGGCCGACCTCCGTGAGCTGCGGCAGTACGAGCTGGCCTCGCGCCTGTCGTTCTTCCTTCTTGGGCACACCCCCGACCTGGCGCTGCTCGATGCGGCCGAGGGCGGCGGGCTGGAGACCGACGAGCAGGTTCAAGCGCTGGCGGTCGAGATGCTCGATCGTCCCGAGGCGCGTCAGCGACTGGCGGAGTTCTACGACGAGCTGTACCGCCTGCGAGATCTCGCGACCAAGGGCAAGGACGACGTCCTGTTCCCGACGTTCAGCCCCACGCTGGCCGCGGCCATGCGGCAAGAGACGCAGCTGCTCATCGAGAACGTGGTGTTCGAAGAGGAGGGCAACTTCCTCGACATCTTCGATGCCAACTACACCTTCGTGAACGACGAGCTGGCGCAGGTCTACAACATGCCGCCGCCCGCGTTCCCGTGGCAGCTGGTCCCGCTGCCGGCCGAGCAGAGCCGGGCCGGGTTCCTCAGCCACCCCGGGTTCCTCACCGTCTTCTCCCACCCCGACGTCAACTCGCCGACGCGACGCGGTCTGTTCGTGCAAGAGCACCTGCTGTGCACCGACATCCAGCCGCCGCCCGCCGACGCCAACCCGATGCCGCCGAGCCCGGTGGAGGGCCAGACGATTCGCGAGTGGCTGGAGAGCGTGCACAACGCCGACCCGTCGTGCGCCACGTGCCACAACCTGATGGACCCCGTCGGATTCGCCTTCGAGCGGTACGACCCCATCGGTGCGTTCCGGCAGCTCGACAACGGACTGCCCATCGACTCGACCGGTGATGTCGCGGGCCTCGGCTCGTTCGGCAACGCAGCCGAGCTTGCGGGCTTGCTTCGCAACGACCCGCGGGTCCCCAACTGTGTCGTCCGCAACCTCTACCGCAGCACACTCGGATACGACGAGGGCCTCGATCAGGCCGAGGGCATCGCAGCCCTCGACGAAGCGTTCTCCGAGTCCGAGTTCAACTACAAAACCCTCATGGTCGAGCTGACCGTCAACCCGCTGTTCCGCTTGGTGGACGCCCCCAAGTAAGCGCTCAGGACCCACTCGGAAAACGGAGATTCTCACCATGATTCCTTTGCGCAAGTTCAAGCTCAGCCGCCGCAACGTCCTTCGAGGAATGGCCGGAGGTGCCGCCGTCTCGGTGGCGCTGCCGCCCCTCGAGGCAATGATGAACTCCAACGGGACGGCGTACGCCAACGGCGACGACCTGCCCACGCGGTTCATCTCGTTCTTCTGGGGTAACGGGGTGATGCTCGATCGTTTCGAGCCCACCACCACCGGGGCCAACTGGGAGCTCACCGACGAGCTCCAGCCGTTCGCGGCGGTCAAGCCCTGGGTCTCGGTCCTCACCGGTCTGATGAATCGGTGTGCCAACGCCATCACCCACCACGAGGGGATGACCGCGTTCAGCGGCTACACCTTCCAGCAGACCGGTGGCCCCGGCTTCGCCTCCAACTACGGCGGACCGACCATCGACCAGGTGATCGCCGACGCCATTGCGGCGCGGGTGAAGACCCCGGTGCGGTCGATGCAAGTGCAGTGCTCCAAGGGCTTCTCGCCCGCCGACAACGGCACCACGGCGACCACCATCTCGGTCAGCGGCGAGCCCGGCAACCTCACCCCGCTGTACGCCCAGGCCAACCCTCGCGACGTGTGGCAGACGATCTTCGGCTCGTTCGTCCCCGCGCCCGACGACTCCGACCTGCGGCTGAGCATCCTCGATGCGGTGCGCGACGATGCCGATCGACTGCGTTCGCAGCTGGGGACGCTGGACAACCAGCGCCTCGACTCTCACTTCGACGGCCTCGCCGCGCTCGAGCTGAAGATCTCGACGGCGCCGCCGACCTGTGCGCTGCCCGATCAGCCGGTCCACGAGAACAACGAGTCGGTCAACAACGAGCAGCTGATTCTGACCAATCAGCTGATGAGCGAGCTCATCGCGTTTGCGTTCGTCTGCGACATCACTCGGGTGGCCTCCAACCTGTTCTTGCCGCTCGCCGGCGAGGCACGGCTGGCGGAGTCGGCCAGCGGCAGCGGTGCCACGCAGCACGTGCTCAGCCACCAGGGCGGCGACCCGTACCACCAGGGCATCGTGTTCATCATGGAGCGCTTCGCTCAGATGATCTCGATCCTGGAGGCGACCGAGGACTTCGACGGGACCAACCTGCTCGACTCGACCATCATGTACGGCAGCAGCGACTGCTCCATCGGGTGGAGCCACAGCATCCGTCGCCAGCCGATCATCTTGGCGGGCACGGGCCGCGGCTACCTGGTCAACCCGGGCATCCACTATCAGGCAGTCCCGGCCGCCAACCCCAATGCCGGCAACGCTCCGTCCGAGGGCAACATGTCCGACGTGCTGCTGGCGATCCTGCGGGCGTTCGATCCCGCGGCGGCCTCGGTGGGTGGAGGCGCGCCCATGTCGAACACGCCTCTGGACGAGATCATCGCCTGAGCCGCGCTCGTCGTGGCAAGGACGCTCCCCCCGCGGAGTGTGACAGCAGAGCCGCCGCCCGTGAGGGTCGGCGGCTTTCGTCCGTGATGGGCCGTGCCCCGGATCCCCTCGGCGCTCGCGCCTGGCGGGGACAGTTGCAGACCGTGTCCCCGCTCCACGGCAGCACGGGGACCGTCTCGTTGGCGAGATCCCGGGCGCTGCGAGTCGCAGGGAGAATCGCGCTACGCTACGGATAGTGAGCGATCCCAGCGAGGCGGCGCCCGCCGACGATTTGGATCTCCTCGAGCGGTGGCGCAAGGGCGATGACGTCGCCGGCGACACCCTGGTCCAGCGGTACTACCCCGCGGTACGGCGGTTCTTCGCGAACAAGGTCGGCGAGGGCATCGACGACCTGGTCCAGGCCACCTTCCTCGCGGTTCTGCACGCGCGCGAGCGCTTTCGGCAGGGGTCCAAGGTCCGGACCTACGTCTTGGGAATCGCGCGGATCGAGCTGCTTCGCTTCCTCCGCAAGCGGCACCGCGGCGACCGGGCCATGCGAACCCTGGAGTCCTCGGTGGAGGAGCTGATGCTCACCCCGGGCTCGCTGGTCGCGCGGCGTCGCGAGCAACGGCTGCTGCTCAAGGCCCTGCGTCGGCTTCCCCTCGAGCAGCAGATGGCGGTGGAGCTGCACTACTGGGAGAGCCTGCCCTTGGCCGAGATCGCCGAGATCCTCGACGTCGCCGAGGGGACGATCAAGAGTCGGCTGGGACGGGCCCGCCAGGCCCTGCGGGAACGGATCCAGACGATGGAGCAGGATCCGGAGCTGGCGCGGACGACGATCGACAACCTCGATCGCTGGGCCTCCTCCTTGCGCGAGGAAGCCCAGACCCGGCAGCGCGACGAGGAGTGAGCGTCGTCGGTGGCGTTGGACAGGCAAGCGCCCCGGCCCGGCACAAGGAGCGCCAGGCCGGTCGCCATTCCGACGCGGTCCCTAGTTGTTGGGGGCCCCGGCGTCGATCCAGTCACGGATGATGTCGACGGTCGCCTGGGGAAGCAGGGGCTGGCCGTCCGGCATGGAGCCGCCGACGGCCTGGGTGCCCTCCATCTTGTGGATGATGTAGCTGTTGTTCGGCTGGCCGGGCTCGATGAAGTCGAGCGCGACCTGTGACGAGCCGACGTTGACCAGGTTGTTGTACGCGGTGTTCGACGGCACGTTGGAGAAGACCGGCGAGATCACCTGGTGGCAGCCGCAGTTGCCGTTCCAGATCGGCTGGATCTGACCCGACCAGCTGGGCGTGTTGACGCAGTTGGACGTGTTGAACCCACAGTTGCCCGTACAAGACAGGTTGCCGCCGTCGAAGCCCAGGCTCTGGCAGCTGGCCCCACCCAGGTTGCCACCGTCGCAAGACTCCGCCGGGTCGATCGCCCCGTTGCCACAGATGCCGCAGCCCGAGTTGTCGATGACCGAGCAGTTGGCCTGGCACGACAGCGAGCCGTTGTCGAAGCCTTGGCTCTGGCAGCTGGCCCCCCCGAACTGGTTGCCGTCACAGATCTCGCCCATGTCGATGTTGCCGTTGCCACACACCACACACACGGCGTTGCAATCGGCCGTGGCCTGCCCCACGCACAGGCCGTCCCACTCGACGCTGCAACAAAACGGGTCCATCGCGCACACGCAGGCCTCGACGCCGGGATCGGAGCAGCCGGGGCTGCCGTTGGGAGCACAGCAGGTGCTGTTGTCGAAGCAGGCGCCCGCGTTGAAGTTGCACGCAGCGTCGCAGGCGAGCACGCCCGCGTCGAAGCCCTGCGACTGGCAGGTCTGCCCGCCGAGGTTGTTGCCCTCGCAGTCCTCGGCGCCCTCGATCGCTCCGTCGCCACACAGGGTGCAGGCGTTGGTGTTGTAGCCCGTGCACTCCGCGTTGCAGGCCAGGTTGCCGTCGGTGAAGCCCTGCGAGGCGCAGCTCTGTCCGCCCAGGTTCGCCGAGTCACAGGTCTCTGCCGCGTCGATCTGGCCGTCGCCACAGGTGCCGCAGCCCGAGGTATCGAACGCCATGCAGTTGGGCTCGCACAGCAGGGAGCCATTGTCGAAGCCCTGGGTCAGGCAGGTCTGGCCGCCCAGCTCGGCGGCGTCGCAGGTCTCCGGCCCATTGAGCATGCCGTCACCGCACGAGAACACTTCGCAATCGGTGAAGTCGAGCAAGCAGAACTCGTTGCACGCCAGGTCACCGCCGTTGAAGCCCTCCGAGATGCAGTCGGCTCCATCGAGGTCCTTGCCGTCGCACTGCTCGTTGCCCGTGATCATCGCGTCGCCGCACACGCTCGCGCCGCCGGAGCTGCTCTCCGCATCTCCCGTGGTCGTCGACATCCCGTCTCCGGTCGAGCTCCCGCTCGAGTCGACGGCGTCGCCTGTCGAGGTCGAGTCTTCCGTCGGCGGTTCGTCCGTCGTCGTGCTGTCCTCGCTGGGCGGCGTCGAGGTGGTGGCCATGGCTCCCGTGGTGTCGTCGCCGGTGTCGGTGGCGGCCTCCGTATCGGCGGGGACGGGATCGGAGCCAGGGCACCCCGTGACGAGCAACAGCCCGAACGCGGCGGTCGGGGTCAGAGACAAGCGCAAGGTCATACTCATGGAGCGGCTATCATAGCGGGCTCGGAGGCGCCACAGGAGCCCCTTTTACGGCCCTTCCGCGGCCGCATCACGACAGGCCTCGCAAAGGGCGCTGGGCCGCGCGGGTGGTTCCCGCTCACCCAGTTGCCAACGCGCCGTGGGTAGCCAATGCTCGGCCGAACGGATGCTCTACATCGTCGCCACGCCCATCGGCCACCTGGAGGACATCTCGCTCCGCGCGCTCGAGGTGCTGCGCAGTGTGGACGTGGTGGCGAGCGAAGACACGCGACACACGGCCAAACTCCTCACGCGCTACGAGATCAAGGCGCGTCAGATGCCGTTCCACGACCACAACGAGGCACGGGTGGTGGGGAAGATCATCCGCATGCTTCAGGAGGGTCGCGACATCGCACTGGTGTCGGATGCGGGAACCCCTGGGATCGCGGACCCGGGCTTCTCGCTCGTGCGTCGCTGCCACGAGGAGGCGTTGCCCGTGACGATGGTGCCCGGACCGTCGGCCTTCGTCATGGCATTGGTGTTGTCCGGGCTGGCCGTACACGCCTTCACCTTCCGAGGATTTGCCCCGCGCAAGCCTGGCAAGCGCCGCCGGTTCCTCGCCGTGGACGAGGGCTCACCCCACACCTTGGTGTTCTACGAGAGCCCCTACCGCGTGGTCTCGTTCTTGAGGGATGCCGCCGAGGTGTACGGGGACCGCAAGGCCGCGGTGGCCAACGACCTGACCAAGCGGTTCGAATCGGTCCAGCGTGGTCGCCTGTCGAGCCTCGCCGACGAGCTCGAGGTGAGCGGCGCCAAGGGGGAGTACGTCGTGGTCATCGAGGGAGCAGGTGGCGACGACGAGCCGCCGCCACCCGAGCCGGCCGACCATCAACCCGCGAAGCGGTAGTACTCGACGCCGATGTCCTGCCACTGCGCGGCGTTGCGCCGCCCCACGTCTGCGATGGCGAAGCCGCGGGGGCTGGGAATCGGCTGCGGTGGTGTGGTGCCGTCGTGGAGCGCTTCGTACGTGGGCTGGTCGAGCGGCAGCGCATCAGCCAGGGCCGCATCGAAGTCGATTCTCGCCGCGGCCTCGCGCCACCGGTCGGCGACGCGCAGGGGCCAGGCCTCGGCTGCATCACCGCTGCCGTAACCCACCGCGAGCATGGACTTGCCGGCCAAGTCGAGGTCGCGAGCGTGGGCGTCGTCGAACGCAGCGGCGAGCCACGCGGGGAGCGAGCCGGTGTAGAGGTTGCCCAGCGCCTTGACGCGCTCGGTGCCCAGGCTCATGTGCTCGGCCACGAAGCGGCGAAACTGCGGGCTGCGGCCGTAGTGCTTGGCCACGCGCTGGGCATCGGCAAACGGGTCGGTGTCGGGGCCGTGGGCCTCGGCTTGCTCGACCAGGTCGATCGGGGTGCGGACCTGAGCTCGCGCGCGGTCCGGATCCACCTGGGCCTGCTCGCACAGCGCGTCGAAGCGCTCGGGGTGGGCGTCCGAGCGCCCCATGCTCCACACCAAGGCGTGGGCCATCGCTTGGATGGGGAGGTGGTGGTACGGCCGATGGAGCATCACCGCCGCGACCTCGGCGTAGAAGCCGTCCATGTCTTGGCCAACCCGCTCGAACATGTCCTCCAGCGCAGCGATGACTTCGTCGAGGTAGCACAGCGTGGAGTACTTGCCGTTGAACACGGGGAAGTCGTGCAGCCTTCGGGTGCCCGCGTCGTAGTCGGGCATGAAGTGACGCGCCATCGGCTTGCGAAAGTCGGCACCGCGATACGCCGCGGCGCTCCCGGTGCGGGACAGGTCCACCGAGAACAGCGTGGGCTCGCGCTCCACCAGCATGGCGACTGCGCCCGCGCCCTGGGTTTGCTCGCCTGTGCTGCCGCGGGCGTACTCGGCCACATCGGCCGCGATGACCAGAGCCACGCGATCGTCCGCGTCGCAGGCCGCGTAGCGCAGGGCCCCCTTGAGCGCATACATCCCGCCGAGGCAGGCGTGCTTGATCTCGGGCACCTCACACCATCGCGACAGCGGAGCGCGGCCCTGCTGTTGCAGGGCGCGGTCCAGCATTCCCTTGACGATCACCGCACCCGCGGCGTTGTCGGTGCTGGACTCCGTCCCGAGCGCCAGCATGCCCACTCGCCGAGGGTCGATGTCATAGGCGTCGATGAGCCGCAGGGCCGCCGACGCAGCCATCGTGTAGACGTTCTCGGCCGGGGCGCACATCCTGAAGCTGTGGCCGACGACTGCACGCACCTTGTCTGCGGGTGCCCCGGTCCACGCGCACCAGTCGTCGAGCGAGACACAGGGGCGGGGCACGTACAGGGACAGGCCGCTGACACCAGGCAGGGTCGAGGAAGGTCGAAGGCGATCAACAGTCATGACGATGCCGACAGCCTAGGTCCAAGTGCCGCGGTGGGGCCCCCTTGCCGCGAGATTTTCCATGGATCGGCATCGGCGCTGTGACGCGGATCAACGAGCCGGCTTACATGTCGAGCGATTTTGGATCGTCGGCCGGCCTGTGTCGGCCTGGACCGGGTCTGCGCGAGCAAGCCGCGCTGCTACCCGGTTGCGCCGTGCTCCTGCAGCCACGCCGACAGCTGGGTGTAAAACCGCAGATTGTGCAGCGTGGCCAGGCGCAGGGCCAGCGGGTCCTCGCACTTGAACAGGTGGTGCAGGTAGCCGCGGCTGTAGCGACGACAGCACAGCGCGTCGCAGTGGGGTGACAACGGCTCGTCGGACGTCGCGTGCTTGCGGTCGAGGATGTACAGCCGCTCGTAGTGCTCGCGGCCCGCGGGCACCGGTCTCGCCGAGGGCGCCTCGCGAAACCGGTAGAGCCGATGA
>JAHZJA010000486.1 GCA_022601155.1 Deltaproteobacteria bacterium
CCTCGTTGGTCACATCATCGCTGTTGCTCCCGACCAAGTAGAGGGCCGTACGATCGGGTGACAGTGCCGCCTCGGGATACCACCCATACAGTCCCCCGAACTGCCCGACCGTGCTGACGGCGCCCGTGCCCAGATCGATCGTCAGCACCTCCATCACGCCCCCCGCAGACAGCCTCAGCCCCAGCAGACGACCCTCTTCCTCCGTCTCGGACTCGGACTCTCCCTCCGTTTCCGTCTCGCCCTCCGTTTCCGCCCCGCCGGCCGTTCCAGTCTCCCCCGCCGTTGCTGTCTCACCGTCCGTCTCCAACAGCTCGACCGGAATTACGCACGCGGCACAGACTAGGCCCAGCGAGAGGAGGCACGGGGTCCATTGATGTTGCGAACGCTTCATACTCCGATCAATGTCCAGGTGACACCTCATTCCACGGAGCCATCGGAGGATGGGGCGGATTTGGTGGGCCGGGCACGGTGAGACAGTGGCACCTCGCACAGACCTTCGCTTCGGAGATGTCGCTCGCTTGGTCCTCGCCGTACGGGAGGCCGACAATCCCCAGCCGCCTGCTCATCATCCTCTTGAACAGTGAAGCGGAGGTACGCGCAGGTGAGATGCGTGGCGTCGCGCGGTCCGATATCGATCTGGATCCGGGCACGATCGAGGGTGCCCGCACGAGGGCTCGAGGTCTCCTCGGGCCGCCCCAGGGTGGCAACCCGCGAATACCTCCACGGCCGCACGCGTCGTGGACTCTCGACGACTCGCGGCCAACGACGACGCCGCTCCGTAGCGGCCTGTTCAGACTCCAGATGTCGCGGAGATTCGAGGATTCGAGGCGACACACGGTCCTACCCGCACGCAGACGTCGGTCGCCGTCCTCGACCGACGGTCACGAGTGCGACCGACAGGTCATGCCGCAACCCAAACGACTGTTGCTCCGAAGACGACAGCGGCAATCAAAACCCCGAGGTCCGTTACCCAGTCAACGACGCGACAGGAGAGCCCATGACGGCTCGAACGCACGTCCCCTGTTCGCGGCCCGAAGCGGTTGTTATCGGGTTCACGGGCACCAACTCTCACTCGAGAATTTTCTCGTACCGAATCAAACAACAGAGCGTGACAATGACGAATCTACTAAAAATTTCCGTCGTGGGCCTGATCCTGACCGTCGTGGGCTGTGACCCCGACCATGAGGAGGAGAGCTTCGACGACATGTCCGAGGGCACCGTCATCGTGCTCAGAGTCTGCGACAACGACGAGTGGGTCGAACAGTATATTGACTGCAGGAACGCTGACCTGGACGCTCCGTCCAGCGAGTGCTTCGAGTCGACCAACGCAGCCTGCAGCGGCAACAGTCAGTAGTACGCGCCAGGCGACGCAGGAACGACGGACTCTGGCGACCGCGGCGCCCAACGATCCGCCCACGTAGCCCCGTAGCATCGCCCGGCAACGACACCCGGTCCGCGCCCCCCTGGCGGTTCGGGCCGGGTGTCTCAGACTGGCGGCTGAATACACCGGCGGCCGACCTCACCCGCCGTACCCGACGAGGTCAGCGGTCGCACCACGGCGTGGTCGAGACTCCCGAGCTGGGCCAAGTGCCAGCTCGGAGCTCGAGCAGCGTCCACGCGCCAACGATCGCAGCGGCGGGCGGGATCGCGGCATCACGCCGCTACCGGTCCCGGCCTGTGTCAGCGCGACCATCGACCGTGGACTCCCGCAGCCAAGGAGAAGAGACGACATGAGCCTTGCGGCCTTCGCCTTGCGGCCTTCGCCTCGTGCCATCCGTTCCTCCCAGCTGACACGCGACACGGCTCGCGACGACCGACACCACGAGCGGCCATGGAGCGGGGCCTACCGGATGCCCCCAAGTGTGGCGCAGGACCGAAGAATGCTCTGCGTTCGACCGTCACCCCTCGGGCACGTAGATCGCGATCGCGTGCACGAACCACACCGCGTAGTTGTACCCCGAGTCTTCTCCCCAGCAGTGGATGCGCTCGACGTCCTCGGTGAAGATCGCATAGGTGTCGAACCCACCTGCGAATTGCATCCCGTTGTCGAACACGTGGACCGTCTCCCCTGCATACGAGGCCTCGATCGCCGCGTTTTGCGTCAAGATGTCGAACTCGGTGTTGGTGGGCTCGCAATCGGAGGGGACCAGATCCATCTGCAGCGGTGCCAGGTCGAAGTTGTTGGGGAACCCGTACTCGGTGGCATCGATCGCCGCGACCAGCAGACGGTCGAAGCCCGGCTCCCGAAGCACGAGGTGACGCGCGAGGTTGACCTCATCGACCTGACCGACGGCGTAGCGCAGGGCGACGCTCGGCCCCGAGAACTCGAAGCCGATGTGGGGGTCGGTGGTCGTCAAGCGAACCTCGACGCTGCCGACGGCGACGCCACAGTCCATCACGATCCGCGTCAGCTGGCCGTCGTCGAACACATCGGAGACGATGCAGACCTCGGTGATGTCCTCCGATTGCGACTCCTCGCCGTTGATCAGGACCGAGAACGAGCTGACGGCCGTCCCGGGCGGCTCGCAGGCCACGCCCACCACCGGCTGGGGGCAGTCGAAGTCGTTGCCGACCGTGGGGTCGTCGGTCGAGCTCGAGGAGTCGTCGACGGCATCGGTCCCCGATCCAGTCGGGCTGGGGCCGGTCGCACCGGGCCCGCTGGCACCTGGCCCCGTCGCGTCCGGTCCCGTGGACGCCGAACCATCCGTGCCGTTGGCCGTACCACCGCCGCCGCCGTCCGATGGCAGCTCACCCGCGGGCTGAGAGTCGAGAACACAGGCACTGAGCAGCAATCCGAGGGCCGACACGGTCCAAATCGATAGGGGCAAGGACATACGCATGGAAGGCCTCGCACCGCGGAGGGGACGGTTCGTCACTCCGCGGCCGAATCTCGTCCGAGAAATTCGGCACAGGGATCGCCAGGGTGATCCGCAGCGACGGCGACCCGTGCCGCACGGACGCTGTCGCCCGCCCGGCACGCCGCCTCGCGCTCGACGGCGGACCGCTCGGCACCGAGCACACCGCGGGCCAGCGCCGTGCGATTGCCATCGAGGTGCGCGAGCGCGTCGCGAGGCTTGCCGCTGCGGAGC
>JAHZJA010000487.1 GCA_022601155.1 Deltaproteobacteria bacterium
CGACGTCCGAGACCCCGTCGCAGCCTTGCTCGAGTCGGACCTTGTTGATCGCCGGCCATACGTTGCGACCCACCGCCGAGGAGCAGCCGCCACCGTCGTCCCACTTGAACTTGATGTGCGAGCTCAGGCACAGCCCCTTGCACGGCTTGAACGAGATGTCGGCGTCGCTCTCGGCCACCACGCGCGCGAGGGCCAGCTCGATGTTGTCGCGCACGTCGTCGCTGACACTGTTGGCGAACGAGTATTTGACCGGCATGTTCCAGATATGGTTGTCGCGGCCTACGCCTCGGAAGGTGAGGGCGTCGGCGGCAAACATCGCATCGACTTCATCCTCTGTGCCGAGCACGATGTCGCCGTCCATGATCACGTCGCCATCGACGACCATCGCCCTCAGCTCCGTCTCGCCGTTGCGCCACGTCCGTGGTTCGGCTGGCGCCATCGGTTTGTGAACCTCGACCCAGTCGTCGCTGCGGTCGACCAACCCTTCCCAGGCGTCAGCCTCGGGATCGATCGAGTGGTAACAACCGGGGGCCAGCATCGCCAGCACCACCGCGGACATGAACGTTCTACCGTTTGCCATCACCCCTCGGTGATGCCACGAATCCCCCGGATCTTGCCGTGCGGGTGATGACCGGTCTACCAGTGGCTATCCGCGGACGGGGAGCACAGCCCGATGTCGCATGCAATCTCGGGCCAAGGTTGCGGCCCGAGCCGGGCCTCGCCACGATGAGCGCCGTACGATGAGCGCCACGACTTTCCTCTATTGTGCATGCCAGGTGGGGGCCGAGGCGGCGCTCAAGCAGGCGGTCGTGGAGGAGCATCCCACGTGGCGACCCGCGTTCGCGCGGCCGGGCTTGGTGACGTTCAAGGTCCCGGACGCCGCCGGGTCTCAGGTGCCGTCGTCGAGCACACCGCTGGGGCGGGTCTGGGGTCGCTCGTTGGGCCCAGCCCGAGACGTCGACACGGTCTACCAGGCCGTGCGAACCCTGGGCCTCGGTTCGGCGGCTCGGCTACACGTCTGGGAGCGCGATCGCTACAAGCCCGGCGACGAGCCTTCGGGCTTCGAGTACGGACCTGCGGCAGCGCTGGTCTACGAGGCGCTCGATCGCAATTGGCCCCAGGATCTCCCGCGATGTTCGGGGCAAAGAGCCCGCGCTGGCGATCCCATCGTCGACGTGGTGGTGGGGACTGCGGACGAGCCGTGGCTCGTGGGGACCAGACGCCTGGGCGATGGTGCGGTACCGTGGCCTGGCGCCCGGATCCCGGTGGAGCCGCAACCGGATGCGCCCTCTCGTGCGTACTACAAGCTCGAGGAAGCGTTGGCGTGGTCGCAGGCCCCAGTGCGGTCTGGTGATGTCGTCGTCGAGCTGGGGAGTGCACCTGGCGGGGCGAGCCATGCCCTGCTGCGTCGAGGCCTCATGGTGCACGGGATCGACCCCGGCGCCATGGATCCGCGGGTGCTGGAGTTCTGCGGTGCGGGAGGCAATCGCTTCACCCACCACGCCTGTCGGATGAGCGAAGTCGGCCGGGGTGATCTGCCCCGCCGTCTCCACTGGGTGATATCCGACGTGAACCTGGCCCCTCAGATCGCGCTCCAGACCATTCGCCGTCTCGCCGCAAAGCCGCGTGATCGGCTGTGCGGAGTGTTGGCGACGTTCAAGCTCGATGACTGGAAGGCGCTGCGGCACGTGCCCGGATGGATGCGCCAGCTCGAAGCGATGGGCATGGTCCAGACCGGGGTTACGCAGCTGCCTCGAAACCGAATGGAGCTGTTCGCGTTTGGTCTCACGTCTGCGGGTGCTGCGCGTATCGAGACGCTACGGGCTGGACGCCGCCAAGGCTGATTGGGCGGACAGTCCTCGCTACCATTGTCTGGAAAATCGCCGGACAACGTACGGTATCGCTCGACCGACGAATAGACCCAATCGACGGGATCAAGAGGGAGGTTTTCAATGCCAACGTGCTCAATCGAGCATCGCCGACCAGTCGTGAAATCGGCCATTTGGACTCGACGAACGTCGTCGTCGCTTGCGCACCTGTGTTCGGCCTGACTACACTCCGGGCCAAGAGTTCGGGGGGCCGTATCCGGTTGCCCAAGCTCGTTCGCGAAAGGACTGTAGTGATGAAAAGAGAAAAGAAGATCAAATTGACGGATCGTCAACGCCAGCTCTTGGAGAGTGAGCTCGGCAAGGTGACCGGCGGCGCCGGTCAGCAGGCTGAGGTCGACGCTCCGTCGATCAACGAGTCGATCGACGCGGTCGGGGCTGCGCTCTAAACAGCGTTCCTCGTCGCTTTTTCGAGGGGGCCGTCCTCGTGACGGGCCCCTCACCAGTCCGGCGGCGCGGATGCATTCGTGGTTTGGAGCCCCCACTCGAGACAGGGGCACCCATTGGCGGGGGGACGCCAATGGCCAACCACGAAGTACCGCATCTGTGTCAATGGGCGACTTTGACACCAGGGGTTTGAGTCAATGGGTTCGCCAGACATTCGCATTCGCAGTGAGCAGTTCGGGTACACGATCGCGTTCAAGAGCGGGACCGTGGGCTTCTACCAGCACAGCGCCGGGGCCTTGCTGCTCGACGGAGCGAGTGAGGAGGAGCTCGAGGAGCACAAGATCAAGACGATGGCCGTGGGAGAGAACTTCCACCTGTCGGGGCCGCTCATCGCCTGGCTGGAGCTCACCCTCAAGTGCAACCTGCCGTGTAAGCACTGCTACATCAACGCAGGGAGCAAGCGTCCCAACGAGCTGGACACTGAGGAACTCAAGGGCGTCATCGACCAGCTGGCCGACAAGGGCGTGATGTGCCTGGTGCTGATCGGCGGCGAGCCGATGATGCATCCCGACTTCCTCGAGCTATTGCACCATGCGTACGATCGCGATCTGGTGATCTGCGTCGCCACCAACGGGCACTACATCGAGCCCGAGATCCTGGAGCAGATCCCCAAGGACGTGGTGATCTCGATCAGCGCCGACGGTACCAGCTACCAAAAGAAGCTGCGGGTGACCTCGTCGTGGGATCGGATCCGCAGCAAGCTGCTGATGGTGCGCAAGGCGGGCTTCCCCACGGGGATCATGGCCACGCTCACCAACCAGAACGTGGACGAGTGCCACGAGCTGCTCGACTTCGCGATCGAGAACGACATCTACTTCGGGACCTCGACCTTCGAGCCCATCGGCCGTGGTCAACGCTTCCCCGAGCTCAAGCCGACCGCCGCGATCGCCGAACAGGCCGCCGAGCTGCGGCGGCGCGAAGAGGAGCACGAGGGCAACATCCTGCCGCGGCTGGGCCTGACGTTCACCAAATTCTTCTACGCGTCCCACGTCATCGGCGCGGCCACGAAGCAGGAGTTTTGCGGCAGCACGCTGGCCTACATCCAGGCCGACGGCGAGGTCTTCCCGTGCACCTCGTGCTCGTCCATCCAGCGCCACAGCGCCGGTAGCCTGCGGACCCAGAAATTCGACGAGATCTGGGAGACCGGGTTCACCGAGTTCCGCAAGATGACGTGGGATAAGTTCAAGGGCTGTGCCTCGTGCGAGTACTCCAAGAAGGAGTACACGTGCTTTGGCCGCTGCCCGGTGCTGTCCGAGGTCTATACCGGGGATCCGTTGGTCTGCGGCTTCTCCGATTTCCAGCGGGAGCAGCTGCGGCTACGCAGCAAGCCGGCACCCGTCGTATAAAGGCTCCGCCGCGACCCAGCCAGGCAGGACACCCGTGGACCATTCCGCGCCGAAGGCGACGCCTCCCGTCGCCGATGCAACTGAAAATCCGGACGACTGGCGAGCCAACCTTCGCGAGGGCATCCGGACCAGCGCCGAGATCGACCGCGCGCCGCTGACGGCCGAGGAGCTCGAGGCGCTCGCCCCCGCGGCGAAGGCGTTCAAGACCCGCGCCCCGCGACACTATCTGAACCTGGTCGACTGGAACGATCCCGAAGATCCGATCCGACGGCAGGTCATCCCGGCGCCACAAGAGCTCGAGTTCGCCGAAGACGAGCGCGAAGACCCCATCGGCGATGCCGCCTACAGCCCGGTGCCGCGGCTGACCCACCGGTACCCCGATCGGGTGCTGCTGTACCCCACGTACCACTGCTCGCTCTACTGTCGGTTCTGCTTCCGCAAGGAGTCGCTCAACGACGTCGACCAGGGCTACTCGCAGCGCGCCCTCGATCCCGCGCTGGACTACATCGCGGCCCACACCGAGCTTCGCGAGGTGATCCTGACCGGCGGCGATCCCTTGATGCTGCGGGACGACCACCTCGAGTATCTGCGCGGCCGTCTGGAAGCCATCCCGCACCTGCGCCTGCTTCGGCTGCACACGCGGGTACCCGTGGCGCTGCCGCAGCGGGTGACGGCCGGGGCCGTGGAGGCGCTGCGAGGGCGGCTGATGGTCGCGATCGTGACCCACTTCAACCACCCCCGGGAGATCACGCCCGAGGCTGCGGACGCCTGCCGACGCATTCGTGAGAGCGGCTTCATGCTGCTCAATCAGTGCGTGCTGATGCGTGGGGTCAACGACGACGCCGCGACGCTGCGCGAGCTGTTTCAGGAACTGGTCTACACGCTGGGCGCCAAGCCCTACTACCTGCATCACTGCGACCTCACGCGAGGGATTCGCCACTTTCGCACCTCCATCGACAAGGGCCTGGAGCTGATGGAGCAGCTGCGAGGGAACATCTCGGGGCTGTGTCAGCCCACGTACGTTCTCGATCTGCCCGGAGGTCACGGCAAGATTCCGCTCGGGCCCAGCTATGTCCGCGCGCGCGACGAACACCGCTGGACCTTCGGCGACTACCAGGGGGGCGAGCACGGCTACGACGAGATCCTCCCCGAGGAGGACGCGTGACGATGCACGATGCCAACCCGGCGCGGTCCGTTGCCCGCGACGCGCGTTTTCCCCGGTCCCGTCCGTGGTCGTCGGCGGAGGTGCTCCACGGCCTCGACCGCGAGCAGCTCGCCGCGACACAGGTGGGCAAGCACGCCGAGCTGCTTTGGTACGACACGGTCACCGAGTACGACTCGCAGAACTTCTTTCGTCACGTGGGGTCCCTGCGCGACGGTGGGCAGCGGTTCTCGGCCGACTTTCAGGCCTTCGAGGACGCCTGGCTCATCGACGAGCGCAACCACTACGAGGGGTATCGCCAGCTGCTGTCGATGGTGTCGGGTCGGAGCGAAGACGATATCCACGCCGAGGTGACCTCGCGCGAGGCGGACTTCGGCCCCGTGAAGCAACTGCTGCACGACGAGTTCTCCGTGTGCGTGGTGTTGGCCTACGACGAGCTGTTCACTGCGCAGTCGTGCAACAAGGACTTCGAGCTGTTCTCGTCGAGCGGCGATCCTCGTCTGGCGCGGTGGATCCGGCTGGTGGCGCGCGACGAGGGCTACCACTTTCTCAACATCGTCGACGTGCTGCGTCGCAACTACGCGCATCGCCGCGCTGAAGTGCCCGCGATGCTCGACACCCTGCTGCACTGGGACGAGCACGAGCGCCCCTACCAGGCGACGTTCGTGCTCGACCATGTCTCGGAACGCTTCACCCGCGAGTCGCTGCAGCGCAACGTCGACGTCATCATGCATCTGCTCGACGCCTAGGGCCCTGGAAGTACGTTCGTGGATCCTCGGATCATCTTTGGCAATACCTGCAACCGGCTGATGATCGAGTCGCTCGTCGCCGCGCACTCGGGCGGGCTGGCGCGGGTCTCGTCGCGCAAGCTGTGGCGGGCGCGTCCAGGTGATGTCGTGGTGACGCTCGGGGCGACCTCGCCGAAGTTCTCCGCCCACGTCGCGCGGGTATTGGGGCAGCGGGAGGACGCGGTCGAGCTGGTCGAGGTGGGCCAGCCCGTGCCCGCGCTGCTGGCCGACGCAGTGCGAGCCGACGCTGGCGCCTCGGCGCGGCTGTCCGAGATTGCGCAGCGCGGCCCCATTGCCCTGTGCCCGTACGCACTGGACGAGACCACGTGGGCGCTGGCGCGTGAGCTGGGGCTCGGTGTGGAGGGCTACGCGAGCACCCCCGACGCGCGTGTGAGCGAGATGATCCACGCGCTCACCCTCAAGTCGGGCTTTCGCAAGCGGGCGCGCGCGTTGGGTCTGC
>JAHZJA010000488.1 GCA_022601155.1 Deltaproteobacteria bacterium
ACCGCGGAGGTGGGAAAGGTCTGTTCGGCGAACTTCCGCGAGGCGATGTAGTTGCCTCCGGCCACGCAGTCGTTGTCGCCGTTTTCGTACGGACACGCTTCGTACCCGCCCGACCCGTCCCGGTCCTCGCGCGCGTGAAACGTCTGGATCAGCCGCGACTTCGTGCCGATCGCCATCACGCCAGCGGACCAGAACAGCCGGTCCTTGATGATCGGCCCCGACATGCCCAGCGCGCCCTCCATTTGATAGTCGGGGGCCTCGGTGGCTCGGATGGCGTTGTCGGTGGCGACGATGGTGCGGGGCCGGCCCAGCCTCGGGGTGAAGGTGAACCGCGCACTGCCGCGCAGCTTGTTGGAGCCCGACAGCCGCCGCGCGACCACCCGACCGCCCGAGAAGTTGCCCTGCGAGGCGTCGAAGTTGGCCTCTTGCACCTCGACCCGCCCCACGAACTCCTGGAGCATCGGCATGGCCACCGTGCCGAAGCTGGGGCTGTTGAGCGACATCCCATTGAGCTCGTACGAGACCTCGGCCCCGGTGGAGCCCGCGATCGTGGGGCCTGCCGCATCCTTTCCGCCCGTGGGGGCCAGCTCGACCACCGCCTGCAGAGCGTTGCGCGTGGGGCTGTTGCCCACCGGGATGTTGCGGATTTCCTCGCCCATCTCCACGCCGGACTTGGTGCCCTGCGGCAACGGTCGCGTGACGATGATGTCGCGGACGTCCTCCTTGGCGGGGTCGAGCGAGAACCCAGCGCGGAGCGTCTCCCCACGATCGAGCTCGATGTACTTGGTGACCTCGGACTTACCCGCGAAGACCTGCACCGTGTACGTGCCCTTGGGGAGGTCGCGGAACGCATACAGCCCGTTGGCATTGGTCTGCGTCTCGCGGGTCTCGGCCATGCACGTGCAGCGAGCGACGACCAGCGCATTGCCGACGTGCTCCTTGGTCTCGGAGTTGCGAACCACCCCCGAGATGGTGCCGCCAGCAGCATGAGCCACGGCGGGCACGGCCAGCGGAACGAGCAGGCCGAGGGCCCATGCCATGCGGCGGAGAAGACGAAGAGACGAGGGCTGCGCGGGGGAGGACAACGGCATGGCCTTCCGAGGCCACCAACTCCGGGCGGACGACGATGCGGCCGCGGCACGGCACGGGACCACGAGGATGTGCGGCTTACCGTGCGGCGAGCGATCGAAGCCCGACCCGGAGTCGATGACGCTGGTTCGATAAGACGGTGACGGCGAACCCGGCACCGCGATGACGAACGGCCAACGGGGGGTTGGGCCCGGGGCTTACGCGAGCGCATCCCCTGCCCGCGTCGAATCCGTCCCTCCGTCGGGACGAACGATCCCAGCGCGAAACCGGCTCCTTTTTCGGTCCCAGGGGCCGCACGAGACCGTCCCCGGGCCTCATGCGGGTCGGGACGCCGTCAGCGGTGACACGGACCAGACGCGAGCACCGAACACCACGCGGGCATGTCTCGCGCCTCCACGGACGCGTCGGACGTCCTCGGGCGACCAGTCAGGACTCCAGGAGCAAGCGGCGACGGTCGCTCAGCGATCGATCGACGACTCCACGCAGCGAATCGCCTCGGGCATGCCCCACTCGCGCACGTTGACGAACACGGACATCACCAGGCCCTGCTCGTCGATGAAGTAGGTGTCGGGGATGTTGGTGCTGCCGAACTGGGTGTGCAGCGTCGTCGACGAGTCCCACAGCACCGTGGTCCGGGTGTCCCCCATCGCCATGCGCTCGAGGAACGGGCTGATGGCCTCTCGCTCCTTGTCGATGCTCACCGCCAGCACGGCCACGTCCTCGCGGTCGCCGATGCGCTCGGACAACATCGACACCTGGGGCCACTCGGTGATGCACGGCTCGCACCACGTAGCCCAGAAGTTGACCAGCACCAGCTTGCCCCGATAGTCGGACAGCTTCACCTCGTTGCCCTCGAGGTCGGTCACCGTGAAGTCCGGAGCCACGAACGGCTCACGCGACTGCTCAGCGAAGGTGCCCCCGCTGTTGCCGGCCTTATCGAGCTTGAACTCCATCCCGAGGATCTCGGACTGTCCGATCTGAAGCGGCGCCTCCACGCCCTCGCGACCGGGCGCGCGCGCGATGATCGACTGGCCCCCCTTGGGCATGAAGATCGAGAACGAGCCGTCCTCGGCGACCTTGGTCGCGGGTCGCGAGCGTCCGCCTTCGATCGTGACGAGCTCGGCGTTGGGAATGGGCTTGCCCTCGAGCGTGAGCACCGAGCCCTGCACCAGCGCGTGGCGGGGCGCCTGCGACCGGCAGGGCGTCTCGTTCTGGGTCTCGACCGCAGTACGCAGCGAGCGCCCGAACCCGAACACGAACACCGCCGCGATGACGATGTAGACCGCAAATGCACTCCACCCCAGGGGGTCGATGCGGCGCGTGGCCTTGGGCGGGGTCGCGGCGGATGAGGATTGCTCGTCGGTCATCAGTTGGCGCCTCCCGGCGGTTGCTCGAGCACCGCCTGCCACAACCTGTCGGGGGGCGTCCCCGCGTCGATGAGCCCTTGGGCCACCCGCCGCTCCTGCTCGATGATCTCGTCGAGGCGCTGTGCCGACTGGGCTCCGCCCACGAAGCGACCATTGATGAACGACGCCGGGGTTCCGCGCACCCCCACCTCCCGGGCCGCAGCCTCGTCGCGCGCGATCATGGCCTCGATCTCCGGGTCTTCCACATCCTGGGCATATCGGTCCATGTCCAGCCCGATGCCGCGCGCCAGGTCGGGAAGATCGTCGGCATCGATCTTGCCCCCCGCCTCGAACATCGCGTCGTGCATCTCCCAGAACTTGCCCTGGCGCTGGGCCGCCAGCGCGGCCTTGGCCGCCGGGCGAGCCGCCGCGTGGTTGGGCAGCGGAAGCTGACGGAACACCACCCGCACATCGGGGTGTCGCTGCGGGAGGGTGTGGACGGTGGGCGCCAGCCGTGCACAAAACGGGCACTGAAAGTCCGAGAACTCGACGATCGTGACCAGCGCGTCCTCGGGACCCAGGCTGGGGCTGCCCTCGCCGGGACCGATCGCATGCCGCTTGCTGGCATCGGGGCCCCGTGCAGGCGCCTTGCGTCGCCCCTTGGCCGTGCTCATCAGGTGCTCGAACAACGACGCGCGCGCGCTCCCTTCGTCGAGGATCGCCTCCGCATCTTCACGCTCGCGCTCGAAGACCGCCTCCCAGTGCGAGTCGGCCAGTGCCCCTCGGACGTGACGCCCGTTGATCACGAAGTGCGGCGTGGAGCCGATCCCGAGCAACCCCGCCGCGTGGCGATCGCTCTCGATCGCTTCCTTGGCCGCCTCCGACAGCATGTCCTGGCGGAAGCGAGCGACGTCGAGGCCCATGTCGCGCGCGGCTTCGTCGATCGCTTCGACCTTGCCGCCCGCCTCGAACAGGTGCTCGTGCATCTCCCAGAACTTCCCCTGCTGCTGCGCGGCCCAGGCCGCACGCGCGGCCGGGATGGCGTTGGCGTGCATCGGCAGCGGGTAGTGCTTGAAGATCAGCCGAACGTCGTCGTTGTCGTCGACGGCCTCTTGCAGGGGCTCATCGGCCGCCTTGCAGTAGGGACATTCGTAGTCGGAGAACTCGATGATGGTGACCAGAGCATCGTCCGGACCCCGCTGCGGCTCGTTCCCACGCAGTTCGACCCGGTAGCGCGTCTCGTCCTGGTAGCCGCGGAACGGTCCATCGTCGCGCTGGATGTACTGACCGATCCAAAATCCGCCGCCCAACGCGGCCAGGAACGCCACGATGCCGAAGGCGCGGCCGAACATGCTCGAGCCCCCCCCGGAGGACGCCGCAGCGGTGCTGTCCTGCTTGGCTGCGTCGTCGCCGGGCTGCTCGCCTGCGTCCTCGTCCACCGCGTCGTCGGACGCGTCTTCGTCCACCGCGTCCGCGTCGGTTGGCCCGGGCTCGTCGGTCCGCGCGTCTTCGGTGTTCCCCTCGGGTTCGTCGTCGTGGCGATCAGCCATGGGGCGTCTCCGGTCGCGGAGCTTAGCAGGACCGGATCTTCGCCGCACGGGCCCGGGCAGCCACCCCCCGCCGGGCCCGCGCAACCGCCCAACGCAACGACTCAGACCTGCGAAGAGACGTTTCGGCGCCGTCGAGTCAGCGACAAGCCCAGCGCGCCGAGCAAGAACATCGCCCCCGTGCCGGTCGTCCCGCCGCTGCGGCAGCCACAGCCGCCCCCCTCGTCGTCGGCTCCGCCCCCGCCGCCCGACGGGTCGGGCAGCGCTCCCCCGGTGCCGCTGCCGTCTCCGTCCGCGCCCGTCGCTCCCATGTCGTCGCCGTCGCCAGCGCTCCCCGAGCCGGTCTCCCCCCCGGTGCCACCCGAGCCGTCGTCGCCGCTGTCGCCACTGTCACCGGTGTCGCCGCCGGGGTCGGCCCCGTCGGGGAACTCCTTGAACTCGGCGGCCAGCGCCCAGCCCGGATTCCCCTCGGGGTCGAACGCGTACGCGCCGACATCCACCGAGCCCTCGCGGGGCAGTGCATTGAAGTCGTCCTCCAACGCATAGGCCGGATCGCCGGCCCCCACCAGCGCGCCTTGGGTGGGGAACACATCGATGGGCGGCATGCCTCCGTAGTGAGCGTCGACGAAGTCCTGCGTGATGTCGCCGTCGGTGTATCCAGCCCCCGCGCCAGCCAGTCCCCCTTGTCCGACGTTCCCCGCCACCACCACCTGATTGGTATCGCCGCTGACGAGGTTGATCGCGCTGCCCCCCTGCGCGAACACGGCGTTGTTGGCGATGACCACCGAGCCCACCACATCGCGGACGGCAATGGCGTCGTTGCTCGCATGGAAGATCGTGTTGTGCACCACCTCGAGGTTGGCGGGCGCCCCCGACTGATGCGACTGCATCGCGATCCCGTCGGCATTGCTGCCCAAGATGATGTTGTTGCGGATGATGGTGTCGGCGGCCGACTGGATGGCATGGTCGCCGCAGTTCCACATCACGTTGCGCTCGATGATATTGGCCGGCCCGTTGTTCGCGGCGCTGTAGGTGAGCACGCACGGGTAGTTGGTGTCGTGGATGACGTTGTCGCGCACGATGTTGCCGTAGCTGCCCTCCTTGATCTCGATGCCATCGCCCTGCTGAACGCTCGGCTGATTGGTGTGGTGGATGTAGTTGAGCTCGATGATGCTGTCGGCCATCCGACACCCGTCGTTGTTGCAGCCCAGGTACATCCCCTCCCCCGTGTCGTTGGTGTGGTGGATGTGGTTGTGCACCAGGTGCAGGCGCTCGTACGTGACCCCTCCGTCGTTGGCCCGCAGCGCCACGTCCCCCGTGTCGTGGATCTCGCAGTCGCGGATGGTCAGGTCGCTGACGTCGCTCAGTCGCAACCCCGCCGACCCTCCGGAGAACTCGATCCCGATGATCTCCATGTACGCGGCGCTGTCGAAATCGATGATGTTCTGGTTGGCGTTGGGGCGATGGAAGTGCGGCACCTCGCCCTCCTTGGCCCGAATCACGATCGGCGCCTGCTCGGTCCCCGCGTTGTCGATGCCAAAGCGCCCCTCGAGCAGGTACATGCCCCCCTGCAGCACGAGCACGTCTCCCGGGCTCATCTGACCGATCGCGGCCTCGATGTCATCTTGCGGCCCGAGCTCGGTCTCGGCCGCCGTCGCCGTGATCGGGGCCAGTGACAGCGCCAATCCCAACCCGATCCCCAGCCCCAACAAGTGTCCCCCCTTGCGGTACGAATCCATACATTCAACCTACGCGGCACCACCGGGAGTCGGTATCGGAAGAACTTCCGATTTGTGCTCACCAATCGAGGGGGCATCGGCCCCCGCCCGACGTCGTCAGACCCCGTCGTCGTCGAGGCGCGCCTCGATCACCAAGCGGGCGAGCACCGTGCGACTGCGAATCCCCAAGCGGTCGTACACGTGCTCGAGGTGGGTATTGACCGTCCGCGTGGTGATGTGGAGTTGCTGCCCGATCTCGGCGCTCTTGGCCCCGCCTGCGACCAGCCGCGCCACGTCGAGCTCCCGCGGGCTGAGCTTGGCCAGCGTCGCCCAGGCCCGCGCGGTGCGTTGGACGTGAGCCAGCTGAGCGGGTGA
>JAHZJA010000489.1 GCA_022601155.1 Deltaproteobacteria bacterium
CGTCAGACGGCGGCGCGAGACGGCGGCGACGCCCCACGCGGACCAGGACGACGCCAATGAGCGCTTCGCGGCGCCCGAAGACGACCTCGTCGAACCCGAGCTCGATCCGCTGCTGGCCGACCGAGGCCTCGAGCCATGGCCGCTGCCCGACGAGCCGCCGCGTTCCAGCCTGGGCCCCGACGAGCAGACCGAACCAGACGCCCCGGTGTCGCGCCGTGGCTCGGCGCGGCACGGGCTCAGCGGCGCGGCGGTTCCGCTGAGCGGCTCACCACCTCCGGAGCGATCCGAGGAGATCGCGGTGGCCTGGGTCGAGCCGCTGCATCCACGCGAAGGCACCGACGGGGGTCGGGAGTCCTCGCTGGGGAGGGCGCGGCGACCGGAACGACCGCGCAGTCCCGAGTCGCGTGATCGCGGGACGGGCCTGCTTCGCGGGCGCGCGCCCACTCGCCCGCAAACCCCCGCGCCACAGCCAGACGCCCCCTCGTTGCGGCGGGCGCGGAGGCCAGGGCGTGGAGTCCAGCGCGACGAGACACCGACTGCCCCGTTTCCGGCCGCCGATTCCGGGCCATTCGAAGCTTCGGATTCCTGAGCCCGTCGCGCTCATCCTCGGCGGTGGTGGCGGTGGGCCGTGGCGTACGGCCTGTGGTAAGGCCAACGGCCATGTCGGACAACGACCAACGTTTGGCAATCGTCGGGTGCGGCACGATGGGCGAGGCCATCTTGGGAGGCCTGGTCCGGGCCGACCGGGTGAGTCCGGGCGCGGTCGTCGTCACGGCGCGGCGTGCCGAGGAAGCCAGTCGGCTGCACGAGCAGTACGGGGTCGAGGCCCTCACCGACAATCGCACCGCGTGCGCTGGCGCCACCGCGGCGCTGGTCGCTCTCAAGCCCCAGCGCATGGGTCAGGTTCTCGACGACGACGGGATGCGCGAGGCGCTGGCGGGCACGTTGGTCATCAGCATCGCCGCGGGGATCGACATTGCGACCCTGCAGCGCTGGTTGCCTGACAGCACTGTCATTCGAGCCATGCCCAACACCCCGTGCCTCATCGGCGCCGGAATGACGGTGCTGGCGGCCGGCGAGGGCGCCACCGACGAGCATCGCGCGCTTGCCCGGGGGATCTTCGAGTCGGTTGGTCGGTGCGTCGAGCTCGAAGACAAGCACATGGATGCGGTGACCAGCCTCAATGGCAGTGGCCCTGCGTTCGCCTATGTGATCCTCGAAGCTTTGGCTGACGGTGGTGTCATGATGGGACTTCCGCGCGACATCGCGTTGGAGATTGCCGCGCAGGTGCTCCAGGGCTCCGCCAAGATGGTGTTGGAGACCGGCTTCCATCCGGCGGCGCTCAAGGATCAGGTCACTACACCCGCAGGATCGACGATCGCGGGGTTGTTGACGATGGAAGACGGACGCATCCGATCGGTGCTGGCACGCACGATTCAAGAGGCGACGCGGGTGGCTGGAGGCCTTGGCCGTTCAGACTGACACTGCAGTCGCGGACGAAGATCGCTGACGCTCGTGTCGTTCGTTCTCGGTTTGGATCGAGATGGAGGCCAGTGTCCCAACGAGGGGCGCGACAGGCTGCTAGGCCGAAACGGATCGAAGTGTTTTGAGGTCGTGGTGAGTTCGCCGACCTGCTACGGTGACTTCAATAGGTATGGGGTCGTCGAGTTGGTCACGCTTGTTCCGCGGGCTGCTCGCCGCGGGTCTTTTGTCCCCGTTGGCGTGTCGCGATGAGCCGCGCGCGGCAACGCTCCGCTCCGCTGTGTTGGTGGTCGTGCCCGATGACGCCGATGCGTTGTCGGAGCGGCTCGCCGACTCCACGGCGCGCTATCTGGGCCGAGTGCTCGATGGGCAGGCGCAGGTGCTGGCCGTACCCGACGACGAGTTCGACCGCCTCGCCGACATCGAGCGACTCGCCGCCTCTCATCGCGCAGGTCTGGTCGTCGTGCTCGAGGCCGACCGCCTCGCGACCGATCAGATCGATCGCGAGCACATGGAGTCGCTGGGGCCGTGGGGGTTTGCGCTGCAGACCCACGACGTCGGTCGGTGGACCAATCGCCTGGGCGACGACGAGCCGGGCAGCACCGTGGTGCTCACCGCGGGCGCCGATCGCTTGCCCCGTCAGTACGCCGCCTACGAGCTGCTGCGGCGCCTGGGCGTTCGCTTCTTCCACCCAGAGCAGGAGTACGTGCCGGTCCACGCCCCCGAGGATCTGCGGGCGCTGGCGCGTCGGCCCACGCTGCTGCATCGGGGCAGTGACGACTACCGGCCCGACTTCGACTGGCGCTCGTGGTCGTTTCATAGCGCCCATCCGCTCGAGCACCTCGAGGCGTTCTCTGATCCCAACCATCCCATCGACGAAGCGGTCCACGTCAACGATTGGGTGGTGAAGAACTTCGGCAACCGTTTCCGCGGGGCCGGCCGTGGCGCGGTGCCCGACGACGTCCGGGCGCAGCGAGTCGACGAGCTCGAAGACCTCCGGGAACTGCTCGGGTTTCCGCGGGGCGCGGGCCTGTCGCTGCACAACCTCCAGCAGGGCGCCAGCGCCGAGATCGATCCCCTCAGTGACGTGCCCGTGCGCGATCAGATCGAGGGCCTCGTCGCCGACAAGCTGCAGCAGGTCCCCGACGCCCGCTGGTTTGGGATCCACTTTGGTCCCACCGAGTTCAGCGTCACCCCCGACGAGGAAACGGTGCAGTGGATCGACTGGGCGGGGCGGGCCGCGCTGGCCCTGCGTCCCGATGTCACCGTCGAGATCAACAACCACATCACGGGGAGCCAGCCCAGCCCCAACTTCGGCGATCTGGGCTGCCCCAGCGGCACCAACGGCGACGGTCTCATCGACTACTACGACCTGGCGTTCCACACCGATCCGCGGCTGGCGGTTCGGGTGCATACCGTCATGTTCTATCCGCTCGAGGGCCCCGCGCGCGTCTACAACCAAGACGGGTTCGGCCATAAGCGGTGCCTCATGGAGCAGGCGTCGGCGCAGGGGCGACCGCTGCAGTGGTTCCCCGAGGGCTCGTGGTGGCTCAGCTTCGACAACACCGTACCCACGTATCTGCCTCTCTATATGTGGTCGCGTGCCCGCGACATCGAGCTGCTCAAGCCGCTGTTGGCCTCGCGTGGTGGCGGCACCCTCGATGGCCATCGCATGTTCAACAGCGGGCACGAGTGGGGCTACTGGCAGCAGGACTACGCGGTGGGGCTGATGGCATGGAACGCCGATGCTTCGCTGTCGGCGGTGATGGGCGAGATCTTCGATCCGCTGTGCGATCCCAGCCAGTGGCGGGAGGGGTGCGCTGCGCGGACCGAGGCGATCGCGGTGACCGAGGAAGTCATCGAGCACCAGCGCATGCTGTTCCTCGAGCGACAAGACTGGCAGGGGCGTCCCGGCGGGCTGTTCGCCTACTTCGCAGGCGAGGACGAGGCCGATGCGATCGCCGCGGCCAGTGGCTTCGAGTTTCGGCCGGTTCGCGTGAGCTTCTCGGAGGTTGCCAGCTGGGACGCAGAGGCGATGGCGCACTTCCGATCGACCGATCTCGCCGCGCTCCAGGAGGCGGCGACGGCCTATGAAGGTTGGACCGCCCGCCTCACGGCGCTGGAGGCCGAGGTGCCCCAGGCGGGGCAACCGTGGCTGGCCGAGGTCCTCGACGGGGTGCAGATCGATGGTCTTCGGGCCGCGCAGGCGGCCAGCCTCTACGAGGCCGTGCTGCGCTACCGCGAGGTCGAGCTGTCGGGGGAGGGCTCGCCCACCTCCGCCGCGCATCCCCACTGGCTGGCCGCGCTGGAGACCCTCGCGCAGGCGCAGCGGGTCATCCAGCGGCGCGAGTCGGCGTACCGCTATCCTTCCGCCCAGACCCACGGGGGCGGGCTCACCGACGCGACCGGTGTCGACAACGGCACCACGTATCCCTATCGCGTCCACACCAAGACCCACCTGCTCACGTATTGGATCAACCGGCAGGCCCAGGTCAGTCAGCTGCTGGTGGGTGGCAGCGTCGACGACATCAACGGGCTGCGTCTCGAGGAGGCACTCGACGTGCCGGGTGCACCGCTGACCGTGCGCTGGCCCGAGCTCCTCGAGCTGTCGGGCCAGGTGCAGATCGGCACGCAGTCGGTCGAGCCCAACGATGACGGCGTATCGTTGCTCGACCTCGGTGGCGAGCCTGGCCACTGGTCCGTGACCGGCGATCTGTTGTCGGGTGGGCTACCGCTGATGACCGAAGGCGCGGTGATCCGTAGCGATGTACTGGCGACCACACCCGCCAAGGGCATGGTGCTGCTCGAGCCCCAAGATCCCGCCACCGAAGGGGTGCTGTCGGGAGTCTTGCCCTCGTTGCGCTGGGGTTGGCTCGACGATCCGGCCGCGCTGGCGATGGCGCCCGATCCCGATGGCGACGGCTCGGTCGCCTACGACGTGCTCACCTACGCCCCGGTGGTGGAGGGCGATGCCAACGGCTTCCGCACGGCACCGATCGCCTTCGACCTTCCCGTTGCGCTGGGCTCGGGCAGTCAGACCCTCTACATCTCGATCGCCGAGGCCGAGCTGTCGGGTCGCATCGAAGACGAGACCGTGGTGTCTCCGGTCACCCTCGACGGGCAGATCTCCGTCGAGGACATCGTCGACGCCGCCATCGAGCTGGCGGGCTTCGACGAGGCGGGGACCCTGGCGCTGTTGGGCGACGTGTGGGGCTTCGATCCGGCCAACCCTCCCGCGTGGGTGCCTCTGGTCGTCGAGCTCACCATCGAGTAGGCGGGAGACGCGGCTGTTCAGGCCCCGGACGCCGCGCTCAGCTCGGCGTCCGCGAAGAACAGATCGATCGGCTCGGCGACCGTCGCGCTGACCTCCGCGGTCTGATCGAAGGCACGTCGAGCGTCGCGCAGCGAGCTGTGGAGCTCGAGGTTCACGCTGCGCATCCCGAGCATCGCCATCGCGCTCAGCGCTGCGCGAAGGGTCGCGGCCAAGAAGCCAACGTCCTCGATGGCGATGTGCACTGGGCCCAGGCGTTCCGCGTTGCGCAGCATCGCTCGGCGTAGTGCCGCGCGTCCCTCTGATGTTGGCGGCTTGCTGTCGCGCAAGCGGGCGAGCACCGTCACGGACGGATGGGTCTTGGCGAGCTCGTCGATGAGCGCCGCGAACGTCATTCCGGGCTCACCATCGCGCTCGGGGTCGAGCCCGGCCAGATCGATCAAGATGACGTTCTCGACCGTTGCGATCCGAGCTTTTCCCTGACGTTCGATCCACCGCACCGGTGCAAAACGTACGTTGTGATGTGAGGCCGCGAAAGCAGGGGATCCATCCAACATGCCGTGAGTGTCGGGGCACTGCTTCCAGACCGATCCATCGAAGCGACGCAAGGGCGCGTCCGGATCGGCGCGCCATGCACCACGATCCCACGCCGGTTGCCACGAGCCCGCGGCGTGCGACGAGCCACGGCCGTGGGCCACATTGGACCCATGAGATTGGGCGGTCGGATGACCCGGCGTTGCTCTCCCTACGAAAAGCCGGTGGGGCAGGGTCCCGACCAAACTTCGACTGTGAAAAGACACTACTTTTTCGACATGCGGAAAAAGCGCAAGCGCTACGATCGGCAACCACGACCGTCTTTGGTGTGAACCCCCCTGGAACACCCGCGAGGAACCATTTCCTTGCATATCCGAGCGCGGCCTCCATCTGCCCCTCGAAGAATCACTGAATCGCCATGTACGAGTACGAGGGTCGCTGGAATGTCGTTGCCGATGCTGGTGAGGTGCACGCGGGGCTTCCGCTGGTCGTGCGCCGATTCGGTTCCTCCATCGTCCTATGGCGCGGTCCGGACGGCACCGTCCACGGCGAGCGCGACGCGTGTTCGCACCGCGAGCAGGCGCTGAGCGTCGACACCCTCGACCAGGTCTGTCTCGACTGCCTCGAGGACTCCGCTCGTCCCGCGGTGCAGGTTCGCCAAGCGCACGGCTGGATCTGGATGTGGCGCGGCCCGTCGACGGCCACCCCTCCGGCTATCGCGTACTTCGGCACGGCGGACTCTGGCGTCCCGCACCAGACCACGCAGTCGGTCTATTCGAACGGTGAGCGACCCACGGGTGGCAAGGCGGGGCGCACTCGGATGCTGGCCAACCTCCAGCTCGAGGTGGTCGACGAGCAGTCCGACCGTATCTCGGCCCATGTCCCCATCGACGACGACCACACGGTGGTCTACGTGCGCACGCATCGTCAGCCGGCCTTGGCTCGCGGGCTCGCGTGGGTCTCGACGGCGGTGGCCGGCTTGCGGACGCGGTGGTCCCTGGACCGCAGCGCGGCCCTCGGGCGGCGCCGGGCGGCCGCCTCGGCGTCGATGTCGGACGTCCGTTCCTGACGTCGGAGAACGCGCGTAGGGCGAAGGCCCGCAAAAATCGAAGCAGTGCCGCAATCGAACGCTTCGCTCGGCCGACTACCCGGACCGGGTGATCCACCGTGGCCGTTTGTCGGCTACGCTAGGGCGACATGCGTTCGATTCGACATTTAGCGGCGTGGATGATGGCGGGAGGACTCGGCCTGATGCCGGGCTGTTTCGATCCCCCGGAGCCTTCGGCTGGTACGGAGACCGATGGAGCGACGGGAACCGCGACGGATGTCGCGACCTCGCTGCCGACGATGGGGGGCGCGACCGACCCCGACACGACGGCCGCCGACACCTCTCCGACCGGCGCGTGCTCGGCCCAAAACGCGATCGATCCGACGTGCGACGACGCGACCCCGTACTGTGTCGATGGGACGTGTGTCGACTGCTCGGCCCTGTCGTGCGCCGATGTCGATGGTGCGACCCCGGCGTGTGATCCTGGCACTGGCCTGTGTGTCGAGTGCACCGATGGTGATCAAACCGCGTGTGCGGATACCAATTATGCGTGCATCGACAGCGCCTGTGCCCCGTGCACGGACAACGCTCAGTGCGCCAGCGAGGTCTGCCTGTCGGCGCAGGGCGAGTGCCTCATCGAAGAGATCGATGTCGTCGGCACCGTGTTCGACTACTCGCAGATCGCACCCACGCCGGTCGCCGACGTGACGGTGCGGGTCACCAACCTCTCCGAGCTGCCGACGTCGGGCCCCACCCCCGCCGATGGAGGCTACAGCCTCGACAACCTCGTGTTCGGCACGTTGCTCGACATCGAGCTCCAGTTCCCCCAGGACGACCCGGTGTTCGTGCCGGCGACGATCTCGCCGCGTCAGGCGTTCCGGGTCCCCAACGACGATCCCGCTCCGCTCGACCTGCAGCTGGTCACCTACGCGTGGATGGCCCAGGTCGCGTTCGAGTGCGGGTTCTTTGCCACGCTCGAAGAGGCGACCGGTACCAACGCGGTCAACCCGTACTTCATCAATCGCTCCACGGTGTTTGGGCAGCTGGTCGACGACAATGGAGACGGCGTGGCCGCGATCTCGCGGGCGGCGATTCGGGCCGAGGTCCAAGACTGGACCAACTTCGAGACCAACCTGCTCGACACCGACGCCAACCCCACTCGGGTGTGCTTCCTCGATGAGGATCCCGTCTCGGGTACCTACGTGGGCACCACGGATCTGGTCTCCAACGACACGGGTCGGTTCGTGATGTTCCGCCTGCGCAACGACACCGGCGTGGGCCAGGGGCCGGTGGCCATCCGATCCACTGGCTTCGACGACGCGTTCGTCAACCTGTCGTCCAGCGGCAACATCGGCGTGGTCGAGTTGGTGCGCAACGACGAGGTCATCCTTCGCGACTTCGCGATCGACATCTACCCGGTGTTCCAGTCCTACAACTGCGTGCTGTGCCACACCGCGGGAGGCCCTCCGGAGGCCGTCCACGACGGCATCCAGGCCGACTGGGATCTGCCGCCACGCCAGGTCTGGGACAACATGGTCGGGCCCGGCACCGTGTGCATGAACCCCGCCGAGCCCGAGCGGGTGTGCACCAACGATCCCGAGCTGTCGTTGTTCGTCACGCGGCCGTTGACCGACATGCCGGGCATGCCCGACGTGCACCCGATCGACATCTTCCCGAGCATCGAAGACCCGATGCTGCAGGTCATCATCGAGTGGATCGAGCAAGGGGCGCTGCCGCCGACCGACGTTCGGTTCGAGCAAGACATCTACCCGTTGTTCCAGCAGCACGCGTGCGTGGCCTGCCACATCAACGGCGGTCCGCCCGAAGCGGTCAACATGGGCTTCGCGGCCGACTGGAGCCTGAGCCCGTTCGAGGTCTGGGAAAACCTCACCGGTCCCGGCACCACCTGCCCCGACCCGGCCAACCCGGTCCGCATCTGCACCGACAACGTGCTCAGCTCGTTGCTGGTGACCAACCCGCTGACCGACGAGGTCGGCATGCCGGACAATCATCCTGTCGATGCGTTTAACACCACCGACGATCCCGACATGCAGCTCATCATCCAGTGGATCGCCCAGGGGGCGCAGTTCGAGGTGAGCTGCGAGCATTCCGAGTGCGTCGAGGGGGCCCCGCTCAACCCGGGCTGCTCGGTCTGTGTGTCCGAGGTCTGCGGGAGCGACCCGTTCTGCTGCAACACGATGTGGGACAACCAGTGCGTGGGAGAGGCCCAGGCCAATCCCAACTGCGGCTGCTGAGCTGACCCTCACCGCCAACGAGCGACCAGCGCCTCCGCAGCCACTGCGGAGGCGCTCTTGCGTTTAGGGCAGGTAGTCGTGACGTCATAGGCCATGCGCGCACCGGTCGACAGCGCGCAGGGGCCCGGCTGGTCATCGCCGGCCAGGCTCCGGGCGATGGTGGGAGCGTCGGGACGTCGGGCAGCCTGGGTGCGACGATCGGGTCCACGTGACGGCGGCGGCGGTACCGACGAGCAGTCCGAGCCCAGTCAGGACGGCGGCGGCCTTGGGAAACGTCTCGATCACCTGCGGCAATGCGATGCGCCGAGCGGGCGGCCGGCGGGCGTGCAATCTCCGAGTCGACTCGCCCCGCTGGTGGAGCGCCTCGTGGAAGGGCTTCGGAACCCCCTGCGACTGCAGTCCTCGCCCGCAGGGATTCCATTCGTTGCAGGGAGATTTCACCTCGCCGGCGCGCACCCACTGTCACGTCGATTTCGGCGAAGGGCCGAGCGAGGCTTCGAATCGCGTCCGCTTGCTTTAAGCGGGCTTAAGCGGAAGGCAGGCGATACCGCGGTCAGACTCGAGATCGAGATGCCGTACCCACTCAGAAAGATCAGTGACAACCGGAACGTTGGCGAGCAGCTGTACGCGTACGGCAACAGGGTCCGCATCCCGATGATGACCTCGTGCATCAGCCTGGTGGGTCGCTTTACCTTTGGCCGGGTCGTGGCCGTGCATCTGGTGGTCTTCGGCCAAGAGGCCACGTTCGATTCCGGCGTCGCCCAATCGGCCGCCAACATCGTGGCCGGGTGCTGGGAGCGGGCGATCGTGGGTCACATAGACTGCTGGGCAGCACTCCCTGCGTTCGGGGAGCTGCAGGATCTGGTCCGCCCCAAGATCGTCGACCTGAGCGGGCCTGCGATCTATGGCCTCGAGTTCAAGACGGCGTGCCGGAAGCTGCACTACCGAACCGACAGCAGCGGCTGGGCCCCGGTTTGAGCTCCACCCCTACCCATCCGACGTACTGGCCCGCACCTCCGAGCCAGACCCCCCGCTGTCACTCCCTCCACCATCGCTTGGATCCCCCTCGACCCCGACATCATCGACCCCGTCATCGGCCGGAGCGACCCCACCCATGCGTACCAGGAAGGTCAGCAAGTCCGCCTTGTCCAGCGTGCGCTGGTCGACGATCTGTGCCCCGTCCAGCACGCCCACGCCGTACTCGTCGTAGTTGGAGAACTGGGCGAGCGTGAGGTGAACTTCGCTCGCCAGCCTGCCCGCCGGGTCGCGCAGCAGGGCGAGCACGAGGTAGCCCAGCGCCAGCTCGTCCTCTTGCTCGCGGGTCAGCTCGCCCGAGGCACCCGCCTTGCCCAGGTCCACCAGCAGCTCGATGCGGCTGCCGTCCATGCGGCGCTGCATGGCCTCGGGGGGCACCGTGCGGGCGAGCGAGGCCCAGTCGTCGCTGGCCTCCGAGAACGCTTCGTACAAGGGCGCGACGATGGCGACCTTCTCGGCGCGGGGTCGCATCAGGGCAGGCACCCGGTCGCGCAAGTGCTCGCGTAGCGCGGGATAGGTGAGGTCGGCGAAGGCTCGGGCCGTGAGGTCGACGGCCCAGGTCGAGCCGTGGGGCCCCTTGAACGGAGCATTGCCCCACGGTGCGTGGTCGATCGAGTCTCGGAGCAACAAGTCTCCGGGGCGGAGCACCAAGAACCCCGCGCTCTCACACAGGTCGAGGAAGTCGGTGTGCTTGGTGGTGGGCCCCCGCAGGCCGTCGCGCTTGTTCGATGCCATCGACTGGGCGTCGAGGACGACGACCAGCGTGTCGTAGCGCAGCGCAGCTCGCCGGATGCGATCGATAGGCTCGATCATCTCGCCCTGGCGTTTGTACGCTCGATACATGCGCCCCGAGTGCGCCTCGATGAACACCACGTCGAGCGGGGCCTGGTGCTCGACGAAGCTCTCGAACGCCGACACTAGATGCTCGAGCCGCGGCCCACGAAACGCCCGCTGCACCAAGTCCAGGCGCACCGTGTCGCGAACACCGAGCGCACGGCCGAGCTGGCGCTCCATCACCCGTGCCATGGAGTACTGGCCCACGACGTCGGTGACGGAGGTCAGTGAGGAGCCCAGGACCAGGCCGAGGTACGGACCGCGGCGGGGCAAGGCCTCCAGACGGCGGAACAGCCAGCGCTCGGGGTGATGGACGAGCATGGTCGTCGTACCCGCGGCACGGCCGAACACGTCCTTGAGGCCCCCATAGGTGGCGCTGGTGATGTGGTGGCCGAGCTTGGCGGTGCCCAACAGCCCGTCGGACAGCTGCAACAATCGAGAGCGCTCGCGCTCGAGATAGAACAGCGTGGTGCTGTCGGGATCGATGGCCATGCTGCCGCGGTGCACGTTGCTCGACAGGGCCTCGGTGTGGCGGTTGTGGAACATCTGGCCGCCGCCGTGGGCCAGCGGGCGAACCCAGGGGTAGATCCGGCCGTCGGAGAAGCTCAGCAGTCGCAGGTGAATCCGCTCGGTCACCGTGCTCGCATGAGCCTTCGCGCTGTGCTCGTCTTGGACCAAGACGCCGTCGTACCGGTCGATGTAGCGCAGGTCGGTCACGCGCTCGAGCGCCATCTGATCGAACGTGAACGGGAAGAAATCACCCTCGGACTGGGGCAGCAGCTCCTGCGCCGTGTTGGCGAACAGCAGCACCGGCTTCGGATCTCCGGGGGACAGCTGCCAGATCCGTGCGTTGGCGTCGGCGAAGTACACCCGGCCGTCGGGGCCCACATCGAGCGCCGAGAGCCCGGCCGAGTGCCGGGGCAGCACGATGGTGGAGACACCCGTGTCGGGGTCGAATCGCATGATCTGGCGGGCGCGATCGATGAGCCACAGCGCCCGCCCGTCGCTCCGGATCCGGTCGACTCGGGCCCACCTGGGCCCCTCGGTCGGCTTCAGCGTGCGGACCTGTCCGTCGGCGATCATCCGCAGCCGCTCGCGCTTCTTGCCGTCTACCACCACCACCCGGTCGCCCAGCAATACGGGCAGCCGCGGCGCGATGAACCGAGCATCCTTCACACGTCCATTGGCGCTGCCCGACTCCGTGGGCATTCCGGCCAGGGTGCGCACGGTGCTGTGCGGGCCCACCAGCTCGCGCACGCAGTGATTGCCGGTGTCGGCCACCACCACGCGGCCCGCCCCCGGCGACACGGCCAGCCCGTGGGGCTTGGTGAGGGCGGCTTGCCACGGAGCGCCGTCGGACGAGCCCCGCTCGATGCGGGTGACGAGGCTCCGATCGGGGCCCTCTTCGTAGACGAGCGTGCCGGGCTCGGGCGTGTGCGCCAGCGGGATGCCGAGCTGGTGCAGCAGGTTGATCGCCAGCCAGCGGTTGCCTCTGGGGCCGAGGTGGGCGTGGTCGATGAAGTGAGGGTCGGTCAGTCGGGGGTGGTCGAGGCTGGCAAAGCGAACGGTGGTGTCGTCGGCCCGATTGATGAGGTGGTCGAGCGCGGCGATGTAGCCCCCGTAGCGGTTCCCGTCGAGCGTTCCGGCCATGAACTCGTCGCTCAGCGGGGTGGCAAACAGCAGCGCTCGTCGGCCGCGGGCGCGCAGCTCGGCGACCACGGCACGCAGCGCCCGAAATTGAATCGAGCGCCGATCGAGCAGCAGACCGCGGTAGTGCTCGAGGATCCGGGCCCGCCCGATCAGCGGATCGTCGGCCGCGGTCGTGGTGGTGCCGTCGGACTCCGGTTCCAGCCGGGGCGTCAGCGCGGCGATCGTCTCCTCGCGCCAGGGGGGGAAGGCATCGCGATGGCGCACCACGGGCAGGTGCTCGCCGAGCCAGCGCCACGACTCGTCCCACGCGACGGTGGCCCAGCTGTATCGGCGCGGCCGCGTGTCACGAAGCCCCAGCTCGCACAAAAATGGACGGCTGCACTCGCGCTGCTTGGCGTAGTGGGTGGAAAAGAACCGTGGGTTGATCTCGATGACCACGCCGACGCGGCCGGTTGGATCGAGTGTGTTCAGCTCGTAGATGAGCCGCAGCATGTCCACGGGCAACATGCCGTCCAGAGCGATCTGGCTGAAGGCTACCTGGGCCTCGTGGGACTGCTCTTGCCGCAACGAGTCCAGCACGCGGTGCTCCGACCAGTCGTCGACGGTGCCCTGCATCACGTCGCCTGCGAGTACGGAGTCGCCCAGCACGAGCCAGCCGTTCTCGTGCTCGATCGCGGCGTGCAGCGTGGCGCGGGCGCGCGGAAGATCATCGGCGAGCACGGGCTCGGTCGTGGTTGGCGGCCGCACCAGCGCGATGATCAGATCGATCAGCAGCACCAGGCCCACGCCCGCGATCAGCAGCGCCCATGGTCGTCGTGCTGCGCCGGGGAAACCACGACCGCTCGCATCGGTTACCAGCAGCGGGGACGAGGAGGCCATGGTGGGGGGGCAGAGCTAGAACTGGAAGTAGATGAACTGGGGGCCGTCTTTGGCGCCCAGCACGAGGGTGGCGACCAGGGCGGTACCGTACAAGAACACCGCGGCAGCCGGGCTGGCATCGATCCGCTGTCGCCAGCGGCCGCGTCGGGCCATCGCCGACACCACGAGGAAGCCGGCCACAGCCGCGAGGAACAGCGCCTGGCCGCCCGAGGGCAGCGTGCCCGAAAGCGGGGCCATCACCATCGACCCGACCACGGTGACGGCATCGCTCAGGTGGTCGACCCGGAACAGCACCCAGCCCACGACCACCAGGTGGAAGGTGAGCCACCATGAAAACGCGGTGCCCAGTCCGCCCAGCCGCGTCATGAGGGTTCGGGTGCTGGCTCGCGCCGACCACAGTGCGTGCAGCAGCAGCAGCACGCCGTGGAACAGTCCCCACAGCACGAAGTTCCAGGCCGCGCCGTGCCACAGCCCCGACAAGAACATCGTGGCGGTGAGGTTGGCCAACGTACGGCCGCGGCTGCCTCGGCTACCGCCCAGCGGCACGAACACATAGTCGCGAAACCACTCCGACAGCGAGATGTGCCAGTGTCGCCAAAAGTTGCGCATGTTGGTGACCAGGTACGGCTGGTCGAAGTTGCGCATGAGCTCGATGCCCACCAGGCGGGCAGAGCCCCGGGCGATCTCGGAATAGGCCGAGAAGTCGCAGTAGATCTGCAACGTGAACGCGTAGGTCGCCACCAGGGCTGCCCAGCCGTCGTAGCCGCTGGGGTCGGCGTAGACCCCTTCCACCAGGCGCGCGCAGTGGTCGGCGATGACCACCTTCTTGAACATGCCCCACACGATCATGCGGGTGCCCACCAGCACGTTGGCGGCGGAAAATCGCAGGTGCAGTGCCTGCTCGATCTGCGGCAGCAGCCTCGACGCCCGCTCGATGGGACCGGCCACCAGCTGGGGAAAGAACGAGACGTAGACGAAGAACCGCGACAGCGACCGCGTGGGCCGGATGTGCCCGCGATACACGTCGATCGTGTAGCTCATCGTCTGGAACGTGTAGAAGCTGATCCCCGGCGGCAGCACGATCTCGATCACCGAGCCGGGTACGACGTCACCGAACACGGCCTGCACATTGGCGACGAAGAAGCCCGCGTACTTGAAGTAGCCGAGGATGCCCAGGTTGGTGACGACGCTCGCCAGCAAGATCAGCCAGCGTCGCTTCCTCGCAGGCGAGGCCAACAGCAGGCCGCAGCTGAAATCGACGGCCGCCGAGATCGCGATGAGGCCCAGAAACTCGATGCTCCACGCGCCGTAGAACACCGCGCTGGCGATGATGAGGACTGCCAGTCGTCCGCGACCACGGAGCCCGTAGAACCCAACCAGGGTCGCGAGCAACAGCAGCAGGTAGTCGAGGGAGTCGAATTGCACGGTCGCAGCCCGGGCCGGGACCGAAGGCGTACCGAGCGGGTGTCTCCGCTGTCAAGCAAGTCGTTGATATCACTGCACCCTACGCCACTCGGATGCTGGCTCACGGCAAAGTGGGCGGGCTCGGATTTCGTGGGTCGAACAACGCGGGAATGCCAGACCGTGATCTAGCGCCCGCTCGGGTACTCGGCGAACGAGTGCGTCCGAGCGTGGCGCGGCTCGAGCCTAGACTCGACTACGGCATGGGCGGGGGCGGAGGCGGCGGCGGAGGAGCGGGACAGGTCACCGCGATGACGCGGAAGTCGTCGACGTTCCAGCCCGAGCAGGTGAACACACCGCCGCTGTCGATGTTGTAGCCGATGCGGATCTGCATCGCCGCGTTGGCGTACTGCGAGATGTCGTGGGTGACGTTGGTCCACGCCCCGTCCTCGATGCCGGGTGAGCCTTCCGTCTGCCAGATGACCTGCCAGCTGACCCCGTCGAACACCTCGATACGATTTTGCATGAACGGGGTGTAGTCGCTGTTGAGCCAGCGCCAGAAATCCAGCTCGACGAACGTGAAGGCCGAGGCATCGATGACGGGACTGGTCAAATACTGGAACGGATGAATGTTGGTGCCGATATTGCCCCCCAGCACGGCCCCGGCCACGCCGTTGTCCGCAGTGGGCGTCACGTCGTCGGCGGGGTCCCCGTTGCCGCACGCACCCGGGGAGGGCGACGCCGACGTGGGCCCGATCGCCCACTCGGGGCCGAGCGTCCAGCCGGCCAGGTTGTCGGAGAAATCGTCCTCGAAGATGATGCCGCCCCCAGGGCAAAAGACGCAGCCGGGCAGGCACTGACTACCCGTGTTGCCGTCATCGCACTCTTCGTCGCCGTCGATGATGTCGTTGCCGCACGACCCGCAGCCCTCGGTGGCGAAGGTGCAGCTGTTGGTGTTGCAGCCGATGGTCCCGCTGTCGAAGCCCGCGCTGATGCAGGTGGCCCCCGCGAGATCGAGCTCGTCGCAGTCCTCGGCGCCGTCGATGAAGCCGTTGCCGCACATGCCACAGCCCGTGGTGTCGTAGTCGAGGCAATCGGGCTGACAGGCGAGCTGTCCGCTGTCGAAACCCAGCGTCTCGCAGGTCTGGCCGAACAGCACGATGTCGTCGCAGGCCTCGTCCCCGTCCACGATGACGTTGCCGCACGTGCCACAGTCCTCGGTGTCGAACGTGCAGTCGTCGTTGCAGGCGAGCGGACCGCTGTCGAAGCCCAGGTCCAGGCAAGTGGCGTCGACATCCCCCTCGTCGCACTCCTCGGTGCCCTCGATGAGCCCGTTGCCGCACACGTAGGAGAAGCAGCCCTCGGAATCGAGGGCCGAGCAGTCCGCCGCGCAGGCGAGCTTGCCCCCGTCGAAGCCCTCCGACTCGCAGGTCGCCGCCCCGACGTCGGTACCGTCGCAGACCTCATCGCCTTCGATCGCATCGTTGCCGCACTCGATCGTCGGACCTGTCGAGCTGCCGCCGTCGGCGGTGGTGTCCGCCGCCGTGGACGACCCGTTGTCATCGCTCGACGTAGACCCTGGGTCGCTCGTCGAGCCCGGGTCCACCGACGTGGCGCCGGGCGTGCCCGTGGTGCCAGTGGCATTGGTGGTCGTGGTGGTCGTGGGGTCGACGATGGTCCCATCGTCGCCGCAACCGGCCAGGGCCCAGACCACAGTGGATAACGCACTCAAGGAAGGCAGCAGGCGTCTCACCCTTTTCCTTTACCAGGATGGGGCGCATTTCGGGAAACTGGTTGGTGACCGGGAGCACGGGAGGTCTCGACGGTCGGAAAGCCCTCCCAGGTGCCGAAATGCCGCGATTTCGGCACTTTATGAGAGTTTGGTGTCCGTAGAGCCTGATCATCACTCGTCGCGACGCCAGGAGAATTGCCTTCGTCGGGTCAGGCTTCGTCGTGGGTGGTGGTTCGCCTGTCACGGCATCGGATCGCTGCACGTGGGAGGCTCGGACCACTCGATCACCAACATGACGGCGGCCGCTACTGCCGAAGGGTCGTCTCGGGAGGTCCGTCGCCCTCGGGCTCGAACTCGGGATCGAGCACCATCACGAACTTGTCCCACTCGAGTCCGTCCTCGCGCATGCCCCACATGATGTCATGGACCCCCGGCGATTCGATGTCGAGCCAGATATTCGCGTCGCGCTGACTGACCTCGTCGGTGCCCGAGACCCCCGTGTGCTGGCTGCCGCCGCGACGATTTTGTGTCCACACCCAGCCGTTGGGAAACTGCATCCGCATGCTGCTTGGGTCGATGAGGTCGTTGTCTGGCCACGTGCCGTCGATGCCCAGGTGGATGCCGTTGGCCGCGGGCCCCTGACCGCGTGCGTGGCCCCAGACGTAGTAGCGTCCCGTCTGGGTGAACAGCACCCGGTAGTGGAGCGTGGGTGCGTTCTCCTGGTTGTTGACCACCCCCAGGTTGCCCGTGCCTGGCTCCGAGTCGTCCCGGCGCCGATCGGGCAACGCCTCGACGTAGGCGCTGCCGATCGCCTCCGCAGGATCGATGGCGTCGCCGTCGCAGTCGGGGTACTGGTTGCACATCGGGGCGTTGCCGCCACCGCACGGGGTGTTGGTGACACACTCGACGACGGGCTCGGGTCGGCCCGCCTCGAACGTGTACCAGTACGTCAGGATGGTCTCGTTGTTGGTCTCCTCGAAGTAATGCTCCGCCTCCACCGACACGACGCCGTCGATCTCCTCGAACTCCGCATCGACCGGGGTGCCCGTGTCGCTGCTGCCTGCGCTGGTCGTGCTGTCGACCCCGCTGGTTGGTCCGTCGTCGGTGGTATCGCCGGAGACAGACATGGTCGTGGCGTCGGTAGAGCCGTTGTCGGCGGTCGTTCCTGGCGGACCGCCATCTGTCGGCGTGGCCATCGTGGTTCCGGCCGTGGCCTCCGCATTCCCCGGGCTGGTGTCATCGTCACCGCCACACCCCACGGCAAGACCCAGACCCAGCATCACTGCCCATCCCTGCGATCGCATGCGTCGAGCATACTGACGATCTTCGAGAGATCTGCGGGTTGGTTTCGCGATCGGCCGATTCCGAGGATCGTGTTGGTGGGCGCAACTACCAGACGAGCATGTTGGGCGGCGGGGGCCGCCCGCGGATCTCATCGTTTTCGTAATCGGTGGAGGCGGGGCGGACACCGAGTCGTCAGCTCCCATGCGGAGGCTCTTCGGTCGAGGGTCGGCCTGGACCTCGTCGCGGCGGGGTAGGCAGAGGGTCTTGGTGCCCGACAGCCCGATGCTGCGGCAGTCGGCTGCGGTGCACCTGCGTACTCGGCCAGTCTGCGTGCCGTGACGCCTCCCATAGCCCATGGCCTGCAGGGTGACGTCGACTTGCCGTGGCAACAACGCGGTGGGGAAGTTGGCGTTGTCGGAGTCCCCCGCTCGGCTGCTCGACGAGCAGCCAGCCGGTTAGATCGGAGGCGTCGTGCAGCGGTCTTGCATGCACCACAGGCCGTCCGCGCAAGCGTCCCACTTGCAATCGCCGCCGCTGGGGACGGAGCCGACGCTCACCTTGGTGCATGACCAGTTGTTGCCGCGGCCGTCGGCGCACCCCTTGGTGTACAGCTGGCGGGCGCGGGCAGGATCCGGCTTCGCGCCATGCTGGCCCTTGTCGATGATCTGGGCGAGAAAGTAGCAGGAGTTGGTGTGCTCGAGCGTGCAGCCGCGCTCCAGGAAGCCAATGCCCTCGGTCTCTCGGCCAAGCTTCAAGAACGGGTTGGTCAGCATGTTGCCCAGCTCGTGACAACTGGCCCCCTCGCCCTGGTCGCAGGCCTTGGCCCAGGTCGCTTCGGCCGCGGCGTTGTCACCGAGCCTCTGCTGCTGCATCCCCAGCTGCACGCACGAGCCTCGCGTGCCGTCGTTGCATGCCTTGGTCAGTGCCTCGAGCTCACCTTCCTTGGGCGAGGCGCTCTGGAAGGTCGTGACCTTGGTGGCCTTGCCATCGATGAGCACCGTCTTGGACTCGATGGTCGAGGGGTCCGCCCCCGCCAGCGGCGAAGCGGCGGGTTGCGGAGGCTGCTGTGGCTCCGAAGCAACCGACGGTGCTCCCCGTCGGCCCGCCGAATCGACCGGCCGCTGCTCGTGGCCATCGCCCTCGCTACACCCGACGGTCACCGAGCATGCGAGCCCGACCGCCGCGGATACCAGACGCCAAGCGTGGGTCATGCCCAAGGGGACGGTCCTCGGCGCGCGGGGTTGCACCTCGGGAGCGTACACGGATCTGCGGTGGTCGATGCCGAGGCTCACGCCTGGAGCCTCACAGGTGTCGTGTTTCTCGCGGCGTGGACCACCAGTCGTCCGCGCGCCCGTCGAAGTATTGGACGGGCGCAGCGGCCAGGTCCGCGGGCGCGAGGTCGTCGAGGCACGCGACGTTGATCGAGACGAACGCGCCGTCGTTCCAGGCATCCGCGGCGACGTGCTCGTAGATGTGCGTACCGCAGTGTTTGCAGAAGCCGCCCGGGCGAGATGACCCGCCGCGGGCGGTGAGATCGGGCGCGCCCTCGAGGACCCGAAAGTCCTCGGGGCGGCCCCTGACGCTCCACCAGCGGCGTTTCCAGCAACTGGTGCAGTTGCACTTGTACGTGCCCTCCGAGAGGTCGAGCGCCACCTCGAACCGAACTCGGCGACACGCGCAGCTTCCCTTGTAGGTCTGCGTGGTCACCCGTTCGTGATACCGCAGGCCTCCCGCCAGCATGATGTCAGGAGAGTTGGCCCGAGGCCGGCTACTTCTTGGCCCCCACGATCGCATCGAACGTGAACGGGTCGCCTTGGGTCGGGGTGACGGTGACCCGCAAGAAGGTATAGCAGGGCCCCTTCGCCGCCTTCACGCACTCCGAGTTCGCCACGCTGGCCGGGTCGAGGTCGAAGCTGATCGTGGTCTGGCCGGGAGCCAAGGTGGTGGTGATGCAGTGCTTGAAGTTGGTGAACCGCACCTTGCAACTGCTGAAGCTCCCCGTGACCCCCTGGGCACACGCCACCCACGCACACATCCGGATCTTCGCGCCCTTGTACCGAGGGTCGCGGAAGAACAGATAGCCGTTGGGGATCTGCGGCCACCCGAGACCGAGGTCGACCAGCTTGGCCAGCGCGGCCAGCAGCAGGACGTCCAGCAGCTTCTCGAGCACGATCCGTTGAAACGTCAGCTGGAGCGCGGCCCCGGCCTCGGCCAGCGTGATGAGCAGCCCGATGCCCGGTAGGTATTTCTTGGCCGCTTCCTCGCCGATGCGCCGCGCGAGCATCTTGAGCAGGACCGTCTTGAGCTTTCCCTTGAGGTAGGCCAGGAACACGCTCTTGGCGATGCTCTTGCCCAACTCATCGAGCTTGCCGAACACGTCGATGCCGAAGTAGTCCTGAAGACCCTTCAGCACCAGATCGTAGTTGGCGATGAGGGCCGACTTCACCGCCATGACCGCTGCGATGGCGACGTCCTTGGTCGCATCGAGCTTGAACTCCGCGATCGCCTCACCGAGCTTCTTGATCCAGCCCTGGAGCTGTTTTTTGAGCTTGGCATCCTCGACGATCTCGAGCTCGAGCTGCGCCTGCACCAGCAGCCCCTGCAACAACAGCTTGAGCTCGGCAACGGTGAACTCGACCAGGTGCTCGTTCTCGCAGCGGATGAACAGCACCAACCCCTTGAATACGGGCGGAGGGATCGAGGCGTAGAAGTCGTACAGCTGCTTGAGCGTGATCATGAACCCCGCCGAGCGAAACAGCGGAATGGCATCCAGGGCCGCGTTGATGCCCCCGTGCAGGGCGATCAGCTGATTGATCACCGCGATCAGCTTGCGGACCTCCGCGGGCGTGGGCTTGTCCGCGATCTCGTCGTCGGCGGCCGGGTCACCCAAGATTCCGCCCCCGGTCTCGGGCAGCGCTGGCATGCCCGAAAGGCTGGTCTCCAGCACCAGGCCCGACGGTGCGAGCAGGTCGATCGCGACGAAGCCGGGGTCGATGCTGGCGGCGCCGAAGCTCACGGTGCCCGCGTCGCCCTCGGCCTCCAGCTCATCTTGGAGGCCGGTGGCGAGATCGGTGACGCGCACGCGGAGCGGCAAGCCGGGCAGCGGACTGTCGAACGACACGTCCAGTGCCCGGGTTCCGCCGGTGACCACCGGGCGCGCTCGCAGTCCCCGGGAAGGCAGGGAGGTCGCTGGTGGTGCCCCGGTTGCCAGGTCGAGGGCGAGCGGGGCGGCGCGTCTCAACACTCGGGCCACTTCGCCCAACGAGCGACCATTCTCCGCTTCTTCGATCGCGTGACGAATCCCGTTGGTGGTCACGGCCTCGATCCCGCTGGCATCGAGCGAGGTGACGATGGTGGAGGTGGTGGCACGCGCGGTCTCGGCCGTGCGACCGCGGTCGATGAGATCGGCGAGCAAGGTTCGGCGAGAGAACGGCGACGCGTCGCCCTCGCTGTTGACAACGACGGTTTCGGGGGTCTGTGGCATGGCTCCTCCTCCTTTGGGGGTCGGTATTGGGGAGCACGAACGCGGACGTATGGTCCGAGTTGGCTCTACGGAGGGGCCCGTCGATCTGGATCGGAGATTTGTCGCCGATGGTCCAATTGTGGAAGAGGTAGTGCGACACCTACGAGGTGGACCTACTCCCCGCGTCGGCACCGGGACATCTCCTGGGAATTCGCGGCCGGTCGTTGGGCCGAAAGGGTGCCCGGCCCGTCGGAGGCCCATCCTGACGTGTTGCTTGCGATCGGCGGTGAGGCCTCACTGCCGCAGGCCACAGCCGAGGCTGCCCATGCAGGCGGTCACGCCGAAGCCGTCTTCGGTGGTGTCACAGGTCGACGAATTGAGCGTCGTCGACACGCGCGAACTTCATCGTGGTCGGCACTTGCTTCGAGACCCGGCGCTGTCGTGGTGGCCTCTTCGTCGGTTCCGATTGCTGTCATTCAGCCTCCGGAGGCCCCCGCTGCAAGAGCCTCAGCAGGGGCTCACGGCGGGCCGACTTGGGCAAGTACTCGACCACGCCCGCCTGATCCAGCCGCTTCTTGTCGGCGGGATCGGTGCTTCCAGAGAAGCTCACGACCCGTAGCTCGGGTTGACGCGCTCTGACGGCGACCACGACATCGGCTCCGTGCATGTCACCCAGCGAAGAGTCGACCAACATCACGTCGAACGATTCCCTGGTCGAGATCTCGATCGCCTCGGCGCCGCAGCTCGCCTCTCGCACGGACCACTCATGTTCCCGCTGGAGCATTCGTTTCACCAGGAACCGCATGTCGCGGGAGTCGTCGACGAGCAGGATGCGGCGTCGTGGACGAACGCGCTCGGTGAGACCGTTGCCGCCCACGTGGGCCATGTCCGGCCCGGTCTTTGGCGACCCGCGGCCCTTCGTGTCGTCGCCGCCACAGGGGCGCTGCTGAGCATCCCGGGCGTCGTCCACTCCCATCACTCCCGAATCCCGCTCGAACACCGACTCGTCGCCATCTCCACGCATACAACTTCGATACCACGGACAAGCCCAAGGAGCCGACCTGAAGCACCGTTCCGATCTGGAGTGGTGGTCAAGGGGTGACTTTCATCGTGGCAATGGCCCTGCCCGAATGCGTTTCTTTATGGGCGGACTGCTTGGGGGAAACGACTACGATGATACACACGCATGCCATCGTATCGGGCGCCTGCCTCGTCGAGTGTCATGGTGAGCATGCCTCGACGAGGCATGCGAATTCGTTGCGCCACGGGCACCTTGCTTCGCTTCTTCAGGCTGTTCACCACGCGGAGCGGACGGGTCCATGCTGTAGGGTTATAGACTTCCGCGGCGTTCCCGAGGGAAACACTGAGGGGGAAAGGAGTCCCTCAGCTCCCGTCCCAAACGCTCGCTTCTATTCATGGGTGTGAGTGGTAGATTACGGGTCGACGCAACGGTGCTGGTGATCGAGGATCGCTGGGCCGGGAAGGTGACCCTGTGTGGCGAAAATACTCGTAGTCGATGACTCTCGTTTTCAGCGCAAGATAATCTGCGGCTTGCTCACCAAGGGGGGCCACCGAGCCTACGAAGCGGGGTCCGGCCGCGAAGCCCTCGAATTGTTGAGGACCGAGCAAGCACCCGATTGCGTCCTGGCGGACCTTTGCATGCCGGATATGGCCGGGCTCGACCTGTTGGCGGCCATCACCGAGATGGGCCTCGAGGTTCCGGTCGCGATCGTCACCGCGGACATCCAGCTCGGTACGAGACACGAGTGCTACCAACGCGGGGCCGTGGCCGTGGTCAACAAGCCCGTCGATGACGAACGTCTCGAGAACGTCGTCAGCAAGGCGCTCGCCGGCCCGTCGAAGATCACTCCAGATCAGGCCGACGCCCTCACCGAGCTCATCAACATTGGAATCGGTCGAGCGGCTGGACTCCTCAACGAGATGACCGATGCGCACGTCAGCCTCAGCGTCCCGTCGCTCGTGTTGACCTCGTTGGACGAGCTGAACACCGAGCTCGGTGGCATGAGCGAAGATGCGCTCGCCTCCGTACAGCTGCGGTTTTCCGGGTCGTTTCGCGGAACCGCGGCGCTGGTGTTTCCTACCGAGAGCGCCAAGACCCTGGTCACCGCGCTGACGGACGAGGAGCACGATGAGCTCGACCTCGACGAGGTCAGGGCCGGTACTCTCAACGAGGTCGGGAACATCGTGATCAACGGCGTCATGGGTTCGATCACCAACGTCCTCCAGGAGTCTATCGAGTACGCCATACCCGACTACAAAGAAGACACGCTCGACAATCTGTTTCGGGGCAAACCGGGCGATGAGCCCATGACCGTACTGTTGGCCACGACCCACTTCGCCATCGAGACGCTACGGCTGGACGGCGAGGTCATCCTGCTGTTCGAGGTTGGAACCTTCGACGTGCTCATGAAAGCGTTGACCGGCCTGATGGATGACTGATTGACCGCGTCGTGTCACGCGCAAACCTAGAGACCGGCTTTCGGCGCCACGAGTCATGGCGTTGGTGATGCTCCTGCCGCCTCATCGTGTCGAGCGACATCGGTCAACCGGATGACCTCGGCCGTGGTGACCGATCCTGCCGCCGGGTGCGCGCACCCGTTGCCCAATCCTACGGCGAGGGTGAGGCGCCCGCGGCTGCCTTGTCGGCGCAGGCCTGCATGATGTCAGCCAGCCGCGGGCTCAGCTGTGGCGTCGCCTGACCCAAGGCGTGGGCTTGGCATGCGGCGGTGGCAATGTCTCGCTTCAGGCACTCCTTGCGGAACACCGCCAGCTGCATCTCGTTGCCCCCCGTCTTCCACTTGGTGAGCATGTCGCCCTCCAACGTGGTCTGCATGAAGCTGTCGTAGCTCTTCAGCATCGCGTCGCAGGCCTTGTCCAGAGACTTCGGCAGTGACTCGGGGATCACGGCCAGCGCGTCGAGCTCGGCTTCCTGCTCTCGCTTGGCCGCCGCGGCTTCGCGCGCCTCCGCCTCTCGCTTCGCCTTGCGGTCGGCCAGGGCCGCATCGGCCTTGGTATCGCGGTCGGCGTTCGTCGCCTCGATGCTCTTGGTGTTCTTGGTGGTGTCCTGACCCGAGTCACATGCGCTGGGGGTCACGACACAGACCAACGAGGAGCACATCATCGCGAGGCGGGTCACCTGGTGGGGATACCATGTCGCGCCCCGTGTACTCCACCATGCCGCGCGCATCAGCCCCGAGGGTTGGCGACCGTCGTCGTGGCACCGGGACGGTACGACGTGATCGGTGCTTCGAGAGGTCGAGCGACGCCGGCCGACGTTGACGCGCATGAGCAGCCCCACTACGCTCGCCGGAGCGCACGCGTCGCGGAAGGCAGATGCGGACGATGACCAAG
>JAHZJA010000490.1 GCA_022601155.1 Deltaproteobacteria bacterium
ACTCGACCACCTGCACGTCGTCACCGTGGCCCGTCACCGCCACCACGCCGTTGCGGGCGAGCATGGGCAGCCGGCCCGGCCCCAGCATGCGGGCACCCGGCTCATCGAGATCGAGCCGCCACAGCTCGGGCTCGCCATAGTCCGCCGAGTAGACCGCCGCGCGACCGTCGGTCAGCCAGATGAACTCACCCGCGTGGAGGGGAGCGAAGCCCTCGTCCCCGCGGGCCAGGCCCACGTTGGTCAGCTGCGTGGGCTCGCGCTGCGGCCCCAGCAGCCAATAGCTGGCCAGGCCAGAGCGGCGCGAGATCACCACGACCTCTGGGCGACCGGGGACGGGCACCGGAGACGAATCGCTCGTGTCGTCGCTGACCACCCACCGCTCATCGGCGGCCGCATCCCACAGCACGATCTGCGTGGCCGCGCCGCCCTCGTACGTGGTCGCCGTCTCCACCAGCTCCACCCACGCGACGTGGCGCCCATCGTCGGCCACCCGCGGGTCGATGACACCGCTGGCCACGTGCGAGGCGGTCCCGTCGGCGGCGAGCATCTGCAGGTGCAGATCGGGGGTGCTCACCATCACGTGCTGATCGTCGAAGCGTTGCACCGACAACACCGACTCGATGTCGAGCGGCTTCAGCTGTCCCTGTCCGTCGATCTGCGAGACCGAGCACCGCGCCGTGGCGAGGCGATGGGTCGCGCCGGGCTGCGGCGGGCACAGCAGGGCGAGGTCGCGGTGGATCTCGGAGAGATCGGGGTGTCGAGCCACCGCCGCGAGTGTCGCGGCGTCGGTGTAGTGGGGAGCGACGGGGTCCTCCGGCTCGGCGGCGGGGCGGCAACCGAACTGGAGCAGCCCGGCCATCACCATCGAGGCGGTCGCAACGCGGGATGTCCTCAGGTGGGGGTTGCGGAACGCGGGCTTCGGTTCACGAGCAATGTTCCAAAGTTGTGAGGAAATTCTCGGGTGGTGCCGAGCCGGGTAACCACGGCGGCCAGCCGGGCATACCCCCAACATGCTGCGCTGGCCGTATGTCCCATTGTTGGCCTTGATGACGGTGGCGTGTGCCGACCGCAACGAAGCGGGCGAAATCCACGATCAGATCCGCGCCGACGACTACCGCCAGACCTACGCGCGCGCCCCGGGCTGGGACATGCCCCGACAGCCCAGTGCGGGCGGCCCCCACGGCAGCTTCGTCGACATCTACGTCAGTGAAGAGATCAGTGACGCGCTGGAGGCGGGCGAACCCCTGACGGAGTGGCCCGAGGGCTCGATCATCGTCAAAGATGGTTGGAGTGCGGCTTCTGGCGGTGACTTCGAGTACTTCGCGTTCATGGAGCGCCGCGAAGACGGGTGGTTTTGGGGCGAGTACCGGGGCACTGGGCGCCTGGTTGCGGCCGGTCTGGACGATCGGCGCTGTGCCGGGTGCCACGCATCGGGGGACGACCAGGTTCGCGCATTCGGGCTTCCCCGCTGAACCAATGCGCCCTGCGCTGGCCGTTTGATGGCTGGCACGACCCGCCTCGGGCGCGCCAGCCCGAAATTCGGACAGGGCGCGAATAGTGCGCAGAGGTCCACTCGTCGCTGAATCGGCCGTTTTGATGCGCGATGGGGGCGGGATGAGCTACGTTCCGTTGGCGTGAGCGGCCCGCCGCGCCGGACGGAAGGCCCTCACGTTGGATCCGACGGTGACCGCTTCTGGCCCCATCATGTCGCTGCGCTTCTACGGCGCGGGCGGAGCGTTCTCCCGCTCCTATGGAACGACGTGCTCGGGGATCACGTTGCGCAGCGGTGACCAGTGGCTCATCGACTGCGGTCGCCAGGCCCCCGATCAGCTGCACGCGGCTGGCGTGTCGTGGCACGACATCGCCGGCCAGATCATCACCCACGTGCACGGCGACCATGTCTTCGGCCTCGAGGACTTCGCCTTCTCCCGCTATTTCCACACCGACCGTGGGGTCGTTTCGGTCCGCGAGGGTGGACCACGTCCGCGATTGGTCTGCCACCGGGCGGTGCGCGAGGAGGTGTGGCAGACGATGGCCGCCGCCCTTCGCTACGTACCCGATGTCGAGGCGCCCACCTCGGGCACGCTCGAGACCTACTTCGACGTCATCGATCCGGTCCGCGCCGAGCCGCCCGCCCACGAGCCCTGGGCTCGCGCCGAGCACTTCGACATCGCCGGTCTGCGCATGGCGGCCCGCGACACCGAGCACGTTCCCGCCAAGCCCTCGACCTCGCTCGAGATCCACGTGGGAGAGACGGCCGACGACGACCGCATTGCCTGGTGGAGCGGGGACTCGACCGTGATGCCGCAGATGCTGGCCGAGCTGGCGCCGCGGACCACGGTGTTCTTTCACGACTGTACGTTCACCGAGTACCCGGGGCAGGTGCACGGATCGTTCGCGCAGCTCGAGGCGTTGCCCGAGAATCTGCGCCGCAAGATCGTCCTGATGCATCATGAGGACGATCTCGAGCAGCAGCGAACCCGCGCCGAGGCGCTGGGCTTTCGGATCGCCCTGCCGGGTCACAGCTACGACCTGGCGACCGGCCAGCGCATTCGCTGACGTTGTCTCACGACATCGGTGTCACCACGTTCGTGGTCGCTCAGCCGTCGCCGCGGATGCGGGGCAGCAGCTCCACGAAATTGCACGGGCGGTGCCGGATATCGAGCTGCGACAGCAAGATCTTGTCCATGGCCGTTCGCACCGCACCCGTGGACCCAGGTAGCAAGAACACATAGGTCGAGTCGCACAGTGCAGCCTCGGCGCGGCTCTGGATCGTCGAGGTGCCGATCTCGTCGAAGCTCAACCACCGGAACAGCTCTCCGAACCCCGGGATGGGCTTGGAGACCAGCGGCGCGAGAGCTTCGGGGGTGACGTCGCGACGCGTGACTCCAGTGCCACCGGTCGTGATCACGACATCGATGTCAGGGTCGGCAATGTGTTGCTGCAGTTGCGTACGGATCACCAACATTTCATCAGGCACGATGGTGCGTGCGGCGATGATGTGACCGGCGTCGGTGAGTCGCTGTACCGCCATGGCTCCCGACGTGTCGTTGTCGACGGTGCGGGTGTCCGAAACGGTGACGACGGCGACCCGCACGGGCACGAAAGCACGTTCGCTCATGGCGGGGAGCATACCGATCGCACGGGACGCGGGGACGCGTTTGATGCGCATCGTTCGATCGGGTCCCGGTCGTTCGGCCGCACGGGGGGCCCGCGGGCACAATCCGCGGCGATTGTTCGCCGCACGTGTCGGCGGGAGTGCTACGATTGGCCACGGTCTGCTTGTGACCGCTGTCGTTGGGTCCTTATCCTTGCCTGGCCCACGGCTTCCAAGACTTTCTTTTTTCGAGTTGTCAGGAGCTTAGAT
>JAHZJA010000491.1 GCA_022601155.1 Deltaproteobacteria bacterium
CTCATGTCGCTACTTCGTCCTTCGACACTGGGATCTTGAACGGTTGGGCCGCGAGTATAGCCCGAAGCACCTGCGTTCGTACGCTCGGGCGGTGACGTCGTCGACGGCGCTCCACCCCGCGTAGGCCCGGGGCCCAGGGCGAGTACCCCTTGCCGGAAGTTCGTGCCGGGTCATGCACGGCACCACGCCACGGTGGCTGCGTTGCTCGTCAGTGACTGGTGCCCGAACGAGCGCCCTCCTCGCGCCTTGCTCTCGTGGTGCAGCTCCGCACCCGACCCGGCACCACCCTGCGGCAAGGGGGCTAGAACCGGCCTCCGACGCTCGTGCCTGCCCATCCGCGGCCGGCCGTGGGAAGGGCGTACCAGGAGCGGGCCCGTGCCCGCGCGCGTGGGGGCGGGTGCAGGCGGTCGCCCAGGCGCGGCCGGTCGGTGAAGTACAAGACCACGCCAGCCCCGAGGACGAGTCCGCCCGTGATCCCGGATGCGATGGCTCCTGCGCGCAGCCGGTCGCGTTGCTGCCAGGCCTGCTGTTGCTGTGCGTAGCGCGACTCGCTGATGCCTTGGGTCCGTCGTTCGTCTTCGATCTGGCGCGCCCGAGACTGGCTGCGCAGCGCCAACCCGGCGAGCACGGTCGTGGTGACCAGTCCCGCTCCGCCCAAGCCCATGGCCGCGAACGCGATCTTTCGTTGTGCCGTCATCGGCAGCTCCACATCGAGCTCGACGGCAGCGCCCCGGGCCAGGTCGAGGTCACGCACGAACGGGACCCGTCCCGCGCGCGCCACCGCGACTTGATGGTTGCCGGGCGACAGTGCGATGGCGGCGGGAGCGGGGAGCTGCCCGCGACGGTTGCCATCGATGAACAGCTCGGCGCGCTCGGGACCGACGATCTGGAGGGTTGCCGGTCGCTCCGTCAGCGGCACTTCGATCGGTACCGTGGCTCCCTCGGGGATCGCGACCGTTCGAAGCGTGTCGTGGTAGCCCGGCGCACGCACGCGCAGCTGGTGTTCTCCGGGCTCGACGTCCAGGGTGATCGGGGTGGGCCGCGGGGGGCTCGCATCGACCTCGACCGTGGCACCGTCGATGGGGCTGTGCACCATCAACCGGGTGATCACCACAGGCTGGTCGAAGCCCTCGAGCACGGTCACGTAGGGCTGCAGCTCGTCGATGTAGTTGCTGGCGTTGGTGCGGTTGCGTCCGTCGGGGCTCTGGTCGAGGTACTGATGAAATCGCAGCAGGGCCAGCCGCAGCTGGACCGGGTCGCGACCCTGGTGGAAATACAGCTCCCGATGCCCACGGCCGAGCGAGTACAGCTGGCCGGGGCTCCCCGAGTGGCGGTAGGCCTCGGCGAAGTAACGAATCGCTTCGTCCCAGCGCCCGTGCTCGGCGGCCTGCTTTCCGGCATTGAACAGGCGCTTGGCCTCGGCGACGTCGAGCTGATCGGGAGGCAGGACCTCCAGGTTCTCGCGGTGCTCGGGCCACACGACCGGCCCGGGGGGGCTGGGAGCGCCGAGCAACGACGCCGCAAGACATAGCGAGGCAAGCACGGCTAGAACTCCAGATCGTCCACCGTGGACTTGCCGGGGGGGCGGGGTGGCTTGGTGCGAGGCGGCTTGGCGGGGGAACGGACCTTGGTCAGCTGGAGCGTGTGCTGCTGGTCGGTGTTGGGCACCACCTCGAACAGGAGATCATCGAACCCCACCGCGGCGACGCGAAGCGTGATGGGGGTGTCGCTTCGCGGCAAGGAGATGACATCGGGCAAGGTGCCGAGCTGGGCGGTGTCGTGCCAGACGGCGGCCCCGGCCGGTCCCACGAGTCGTAGCTCTACGGGCGAGGCGTCTGCCAGATCCACAGAATGGGCGAGCGGCGGGGCGACCGACGGTTCCGCTTCCGCGACGGGCGCAGGGGTCGACGGCGGCACATCGACGACCCCTGCAGCTGGGGCCGCGGTGCCATCGACCACCGTCGGCACCTCGGCACGATGACTCCACACCCACCACGTCGCGAGCACCACCGTCAGGACCACGCCCATGCCGATGAGCCAGTGCCTGCCATGACTGCGAGCGCCTGGCTCCGGAAGGGCCATCACAGAGCCCGACAGCGCCTCGACCTCGAGCGCGGTCGCCAAGGCACGGGCCAGCGCGGCGGCCGAGCCGAACCGTTGCTCGGGGTCCCTCGAAGTCGCCCGGCCGAACCACGCATCGAACCCGATCGGCACGCGGCCGTGCTCGGACGGCACGGGGATGGGGTCGACCAGCAGCTTCACCGCGAGCGCGGGCAGGGTTGCGCCGTCGAACGGTCGCTCCCCCACCAGGCACTCGTACGTGATGATGGCCATCGACCACAGGTCCGCGCGCTCGTCGACGTCGCTGGCGTTGGTGGCCTGCTCCGGGCTCATGTAGTAGGGCGTGCCCAAGACCATCCCGCTGTGCGTCTGCGCCTGCGCGACCTCGGCCCCGGGCAAGACCTTGGCGATACCGAAGTCGAGCACCTTGCAGCGCTCGCCGTCGTCGTCGCGAACGATGAACACGTTGTCGGGCTTGAGGTCGCGATGGACCACCTTGGCCGCGTGGGCCTTGGTCAGTGCGCGTGCGATCTGCTCGATGAGCGACACGACCTGCGGTGGCGACAAGGTGCCCTCGCGTCGCAATCGCTCGGCCAGCGTCTCCCCTTCGAGCCTCTCCATCACGATAAACGGTGTGTCGGCCTCCAC
>JAHZJA010000492.1 GCA_022601155.1 Deltaproteobacteria bacterium
CGACACGATCGAGAGCCTGGCCGGGAGCGACTATCCCCCCGAGAAACTGCGGATCGTCACCATCGATGATGGCAGCTCCGACGACACCTGGATGTGGATGAACAAGGCCCGCCAGGCGTTCTCCCGCCGGGTCGTCGCGGTTCGCAGTCCGACCAATCGCGGCAAGCGGCATGCCCTGTACGAGGGGTTCTCGCGCGCGCGCGGCTCGGTGCTGGTCACCGTCGACGGGGACAGTGCCGTCCTGCCCGACACCCTGCGCAACCTCGTCAGCCCGTTCGTGCTCGACCCACGGATCGGTGCCGTCGCCGGCAACGTTCGGGTCCTCAACCGAGACCAGGGCCTGCTCGCCCGCATGCTCGATGTGGCCTTCACCCACGCGTTCGAGTTCATGCGCGCCAGCGAGAGCGAGGTCGACACCGTCCAATGCGGCCCCGGTGCGTTGTCGGCATACCGGCGCAGCCTGGTGTGCTCGTTCCAGGATCGCTGGCTCGCGCAGCGCTTCATGGGTCGCCCCGCGAACATCGGAGAGGACCGCGCGATGACCAACTTCGTCCTCCGGCAGGGCTTCATCGTCCGCTTTCAGTCCAACGCGGTGGTGCTCACCGAGGTGCCCACCCGCCTCGACCCGCTGAGCCGGATGTTCTTGCGGTGGGCCCGAAGCAATGTGCGCGAGACCCTGGTGCTGGCCCGCTTCGTGTTCACCCGGTTTCGCCCCGAGTCCCGCCTGGGCGCGCGCATCAACCTGACGTGGTCCGTGATGCAACTGCTGGGCGGGGCGGGGATGTTCGGGGTGGCCGTCGTGGCCATCGCCCTCTACCCGACGACGGCGCTGTGGGCCGTGGCCGGAGCCCTGCTCAGCGGGCTGTTCCCCGCTGCGATCTACGTGTGCAGCCGAGCCTCGCGGGGGACGGTGCTCCGTGAGTGTGGGGCCGCTCTTTGGGCATTTCCGTACGGGGTGTTGTCCCTGCTGGCGTTGTCGTGGATCGGCCCCTACGCCCTGCTGACGGCGCACCGCTCCGGCTGGCTGACCCGGGGTCTGGACCGAGCCCCGATCGCCGAGCTCCCCTCCCGGCGTATTCGCCGGTCGTCCATCACCACCCCGCTGCGGGTCGCTCGCTGAACAGGAACCCGACCGATGTCCAAGGAACTCACCATCCCCCGCGAGCTCGCTTCCACGTCTGCCCCGGAGGAGATCGTCGCCGTCGTCGGCCTGGGCTATGTCGGCCTACCGCTGGCCCTCGCGCTCGGACGCAGCCTCCCGACCATCGGGATCGACATCGATGACCGACGCATCGCCGCCTACCAGGAGGGCCGGGATCCCACCACAGAGGTCGGACCGGAAGGATTCTCGGGCACCGAGGTCGACTTTTGCACCGACCCGGCTCGAATCGCGGCGGCGACGATCATCATCGTCGCCGTCCCCACCCCCATCGACGGCACCCGGCGCCCCGACCTCAGCGTGCTGAAGTCCGCCACCGAGATGGTGGGCCGACACATGACCACCGGGTGCATCGTGGTGTTCGAGTCCACCGTGTACCCGGGCGCCACCGAGGAGATCTGCCAGCCGATCCTCGAGCGTGCCTCCGGGCTGCGCTGCGGCCGAGATTTCCACCTGGGATACTCGCCCGAGCGCATCAATCCCGGGGACGTCGAGCACAGCCTCGCCTCGGTGATCAAAGTGGTGGCCGCACAGACCGAGCCCGCACTCGACCGGATCGACCGGCTCTACCGCCGCGTGGTCACGGCCGGCACCCACCGCGCGCCCAGCATCCGGGTCGCCGAAGCCTCCAAGGTGCTCGAGAACACCCAGCGCGATCTCAACATCGCGCTGATGAACGAGCTCGCCCTCGTATTCGAGCGGGCCAACATCGACACGCACGCGGTCATCGACGCGGCGTCCACCAAGTGGAACTTCGTCGACGTGCGGCCCGGCCTGGTGGGGGGGCACTGCATCGGGGTCGATCCCTACTACCTGACCCACCTGGCCGAGACCCTGGGCTACCACCCCGACGTGATATTGGCCGGGCGCCGAGTCAACGACTCCATGGGTCACTTCGTGGGCCGAGCCGCGATCAAGGAGCTCATCGCGGCCGGCAAGAACGTCGCCCAGGCCAAGGTCGCGATCCTGGGGGTGACGTTCAAGGAGAACGTGGCCGATCTGCGCAACAGCCGGACCGTGGAGGTCGTGCGAGAGCTGCGTGAGCACGGGGTCGAGGTGGTGTTGTGCGATCCGCAGGCCGACCCTCACGAGGTGGAGGCACAGTACGGCGTCGCCCTCACCCCCGTGGATTCGCTGGCCAATCTCGATGGGATCGTCGCCGCGGTGTGCCATCGCGAGTATCGGATGCTCACCCCGCAGTCACTGCGCGGCCACTGTCGACTCACCCCAGTGTTGTTGGACGTACGGGCGATGTACGAGCCCTCCCACGCCGAGCAGGCGGGATTTCGCTACTGGCGCCTATGACCGCGTCACCCCGCGCTGCGGCCCCTCTACGAGATCGGCGTCACCGATTTTGGCGGCGCCGAAAGTGTGGGGTCGTCGAGAAGGCCACATAGGCGTCCACGATCCCCGTGTCTCCGGCCGCGAGCGACTCCGCCGGTCCATCGACGATGCACTCGGTCTGCTCGGGGGGGAGCCCCAGGGCAAACGTCGCCATGTGTGCCGTCATGCACAGCGCCGGTTTCTCGGCGTCGGCGAGGACCTCCGCCAGCTGGGTCGCGCCCTCGAAATCCACCTGTTCACCGTCGAGGTCGTAGACCAGTCCCGTGAGATCCAGTGGGTAGCCGTTGTCGGTCGACCGGTACCGTCCCGCCGCGTCGATCCCCTCCAGGCCGAAGCCGATGGGGTCCACCTGGATGTGGCACCCGGCACACGACGGGTTGCTGACGTGCTCCTCGTAGCGCTGGCGGGTCGTCTGTGCGGCGTCCACCGGGGGCAGGTCGCCGACATCCGGCGGAGGCGGAGGCAGCTCCAAGCACAGCAATCGCCCGCGGACGAGCTTGCCGCGCTGGGTCGGAGACGTGGCCAGGTACGTCGCGTGCGTCGCCAGCACACCCCCCAACGACAACAGGCCCACGCCCCACCCATCGGGCTTGATCGTGGGCCCGGTATCATCACCATGGCCATAGTAGTCGGCGAGCGTGGCATCGAACTGGGAGCGGTTCGTGGTCAGCAGATCGGCGACGTCGCCCCGTTGCTCGAACACCACGTCGTCGACGAACGCCTCGATCTCCGCGACCATCGATGCCTTCACCGCGTCGTCGAATCCCGGGTAGAGGTCGGGGTCCTTTTGCAGGTTGGCCAGCGTCGACAGGCCCAGCCACTGCCGGTGAAACAGCTGCAGGCGCTGCCGCAATGCGGGGCGGGGCGCACCATCGTCGTCGAACGCCAGCGCCGTGGCGGCCGCGAGGATCGCATCGGGGGTGTCGAGACCGCCGGCCTCGGCTTCGTCCATCAGCGCGTCATCGGCAGGAGCACCGGTCAGGGTGAAGGCGAGCAGGGTTGCGATCTCGGGGCCAGTCAGTTCGAACCAACCGTCCCCCGGCTCGGTCGGGTCGCCCAGCTCCGAGCGGTACAAGAAGTGCGGCGACTGGAGCTGTGTCTGCACGGTCCATCGCACCCAGTCCTCGAACTGGCCCCCCTCGTCGACCACCTCATCGAGCAGGGCCAGGTAGCGCGCTCGCTCGTCGTCGCTCAGCGAGCGGCGGAACAGGCGACGACCGGGCCCGTCGAGGAACTCCGCGGCGCACGCGTCCGTGCCCTCGGTCGCACACGGCAACAGGGCGCCCAGGTGCGCGGGCCCGCTGACGAGGGTCGCAATGGCGACCGCGTTGTCCTCGAAGGCAACCGCCTGGGCCTCCCCAACCCGTAGCCGGTCGGCGTCGTTGGGGTACCCGGTGCTGGCCGCGGGATCGGGCGGCAGGGTCGGCCCCGTCCATGCCTCCTCGCCGAGCTGAAGGGCATGCCGTACCGACGTCTCGTACTCCGCGGCGGTCAGCCGCCGCAGCAGCCTCGGCCCCGGCACCGCGTGGGCGTCGTTGCCCGAGCACAGCGGCTGCGAGGGGGGCGTGGGCTCGCCATCCGGGTCGCGCCCATCGTCGTCCGCCCCGGGGTCGAATGCCTCGGCGTCGGGACTGCCTCGGTAGCACCCGCCCACTGCCATGGTGGTGACCAACGCGAGTCGGGCCGGCCATCGTCGTCGTCGTTGGCTCATGTCATCAGCTCCGGGAGTGCCTGGCCGCCGAAGTGACCGCTGTCGGGTGCTCCGATCGCATCACAGATGGTCCGCAGCAGGTGTTTGTTGGTCGCCCCCTGAACATCGACGGTGGTCCCCGTCGTCAGGCGCCCGCCCAAGTTCCCCGCGTACAGGGCCACGATGTCCTCGCTGCCGTGCCCGGGATTGCACTCGGCCATCCACAGCACGCAGCTGTTGTCGAGCACGGTCCGACCAGGGTCCAACGGATCGTCGACGTCGAGCGCCGTCAACAGCCGAGCGAGCTTCGACGCATACCACTGCTGAACCATGGCGAAGTCCGACTGGCTCGCATGCGAGGTGTCGTGGTGGGGGCGTCCCCCGAGCACGGGTACCAGGGCGTTGCCGTCCGCAGAGTTGGCCTGCAAAGTGGCCACCCGAGTCAGACCGCAGGCCACCGCCCGCGCCAACACATCGACCTGCGCATCGATGATGGGCTCGAACAGATCTTGGCGGTATGCGGCGGGCTCGTTGCCCTGGAGATCGGCGCGCAGTGCCTCGACCGAGGGTAAGGCCGCGTTGGAGCAGTCGATGGGCGCCGGGGGAGACGGCGGGTTGCCTGCCCCACCGAGCCCCTCGACGGCGGCCCGGTGCGCATCGAGCTTGTCCATCTCGGACGAGCCTTCGGCCCGCCCCGCGAGGTCATCCATCTCGGCCAGCAGGATCTCGCGCGAGCGCGCGGTCAGATCGAGCTCGGGTATGGGCGGGGGCGGTGACGAGGGATCGCGACCAAGGTCGGCGAAGAGCTTGTCGAAGGCGGTGACCGGGTTGGCGTCGTAGTCGACCGGCGCGGGATTGAAGAAGAACGTTGA
>JAHZJA010000493.1 GCA_022601155.1 Deltaproteobacteria bacterium
GCCATGGCGTCGTGCGAGACGGACGACGACGCGCGGGATGCCAAGGCCTTGGGCTATCGGGTGTTTCGGGTGACGTCGCCCGACCATCCCGCGCCGCGGGGGTACGCGTCGTGTCCCGGCTCCGCGGAGCAAGGGCGGCGGCTTACGTGCCTGGAATGCGGCGCCTGCAGTGGCGGCGGCCCCTCCGAAGGGCCCGACATCCAAACCATGGTGCACGGCACCCGGGCGCGGCACGCCCTCCCACTTCTCGCGACCTGAAAGGAGATCGACTCATGCGACCATTGAGCAAACGACACGCCGCGATCCTGGACAAGCTCACGGCCCCCGTGCGGGACGGGGGCCATTGCCGGTTTGACCACGCGCCGGGGACGTACCTTGCGGCCGTGGTCGAGAAGATCGGCCCCCGCCGCTACAGCATCGCCCACTACTTCGAACAGCACGGCGATCTGGTTCCCGATCCCGATCTCGAATTCGTTCGGCAGGACGGCGAGTGGTTCCCAGCCGCGGCGACGATGGCGATCGGTAGCTACACGCGAGCTGTGGAGACAGACCAGGACGGGAAGATCACCGGGGTTCGGCGTCGCGCCTACGCGGGCCTTCGGAGCTTCGCGGGGACCTTGTTGACCAACATCAAGGCGCAGCAACGACCCCTGGTTCCGACGTCCACGGAGGGAGACGAGTAGGAAGGAGTCGCGGGCCGTGGGGTGCCCAGCCCGGCACGCCGATCCCATGGACGCTGCGGGTCGCGACACAAACGGCCCGCGGCCCTCGGGTGCTCCAATCCCGGGCACCCACCAAGTCATTCCTTTTCCGGCGAAGCGGCGTCACCCGAGACGGGCGGCGCCGTTTCGCTTTCGTGGGGGCTCGGTTCGGTCGCAGTGCCCTGGGAGACGGTCGCTGGTGCCACCCGCTGTTGGTTGTGCTGTTGCGCCAGCATGGCGAGCTGTTGGAAGGCGGCCGCCTGCTCCGGGGTCAACGTAGCCTGCAACTCCAAGATGGTGGAGGGGTTGGCAGCGAGGGCTTGCATCAACCCGACGATCGCGACGGCGGTCGTGTCGTCGTCTCGCGCCGACGCGACTGCGGCCAAGTGTTGTCGCTGTGCGTCATCGAGCACGAGGGTGAGGCGCACGACTCCCTCGGGACCCAAGGCATCCAGCAACGCAACTGTGAGGCCGTGCAGATTGCTCGGGGGCGACGGTGGGGCTGCTGCCTGGGGTGATGGTGGAGGCGATGGTGGTCCGGCCGGGGGAGCGGCAGCCGCGACGGGAGTCGCCTGGGGCATGGCGTTGGGTGTCGTCGTCGAGGCCCGCGGAAGCGCTCGCATGGGCGGGCCACCGAGCCCCATAACGTGCCGCTGGGCGTGAACGATGGCGAGTTGGACGGCGGGGCCGAACGTCTCCCAAAACTTGCCGCTGTCGTTGAGCTTGGCCTGGGCGAGCTGGTGCTGGACGCTCATGTCGCCCAGCTCGCGCACCGCGTCGGCCTTGGCGCGAAGCCCTTCGCGGTACATTCCCGCGAAGTCCTGGAGGATGCCGCCGACCGGGGCCAGTCCTCCGATCGTCTGCTTCGATTGCTCGAGAACGCGATCGGTCGACCGGTCGTTGTACCGCGCCATCGAGTCGATGAGGCGGTACTGCTGATCGACGAGCTCACGCCAACCACCGGCTTGCTCCCTGCGGCTGTCGGCGTCGTCGACGGCAGCAGGGGACCGTTCGCTGTCATCGTTGTCGTCGTAGGCCTCGCGAACGAGGAACGTGGCGGAGTGCCGAGCTTCAGCTTGCCCGGGGGGGTGGCGATGCATCTGCGCGCGGAACTTGCCGTTGCGACCGACGTCATCGCAGTAGTAGTCGGCGGCGGACTTCACCAGCGTATACACGTCCACCGCGTCCTCGTTGCCCTCAAGGTGGACTGTGTTGATGACCTTCCAGCCATCGCGCTCGGCCAGCTGGATCACGATCTTGGTCGTGTGAAGAAGGTAGCGAGTGATGCGCTCGGCGAGGCGCTCGGGGACGACGGGTGGCTCTTCGGGCAGTGGGAACGGCTTGCTCAGTCTCATTGAGTGGGGGGCTCCATTGGGGTCGGGTTGGGGAGCTGAGGGCTCGGCTTCCGGGCTGCGCGATGACGCGCACTGCCGGCCGCCGAGACTGCGCAGCAGCAGCGCTGGCAGCGATTTCCGTGTGGCTGTGGTCTCCTGGGAAGGTGAGCAAGGCCTGTGCCAGATACGGCGCCTAGTCGTTTCGGTAGGCTACAGGTGCGCGGAGCCTCGGAGCACGGAACTCGGGAAGTCACTTCCGGAAGTGACTTCCAGCGGGGCCGACGAGCAGCATCGCGAACCGACGTGCGGCTGCCACGATCGGCGCGGTGCCGAGCGCTCGACGGTGTCCACGCGCCCGGTCGTCCCGCCCCACGATCGCTGATCCAATGGTTGGTGGCGACGACCGTGCACTCTCGCCGCTCAGTGGATCGGCCGGTGACCTACCGCGCTCGAATTGGGGCGTCGCGAGGCACGCGATCGCAAACTCGGCAGTGAACCAGTCGGCCGGAAACAGCAACTTAAGCAACTTTTGCACTCGTTGCTTAAGTTGCTGTTTCGGAGATTCTTCAACAATAGTCACGACAACTTGGGCAACCTTTGCACTCGTTGCTTAAGTTGTCGTGAAAAAGTGCTGGACACCGCTTGCGGGCTCGCCACGATGCATTCGTTCGATGCGGCCCATCAAGCCAGATGGCGTAGGGGCGACAGCTCGAACGATGACTCGACAACGCATGACCGTACGATCCTGAGTGTGTGACTCAGGGGGACGGGAGTGCACGCAACGGAATAGGAGGTTGCCGCGTGGCAGCATTGGCAGTGCCATCCCAAGTAGAACTCGCTCAACTCTCGAAACCCGACCTCATCGCCGCCGTACAGGCCGCCGTCAAGAAGATCCAGAGCCAAGGCTCCCGGATCAAGAAGCTCGGCGCCCAGACCAAGGCGGTCGTGCAGTCCGAACCAGCGCAGGAGCTGATGGACTACGGCTCTGCCGCCATCAGCGGTGCGGGGGTCGGGATGTGGATGGGCTCGATCCAGCGCAAGATCCTCGATGGCGAGGAGGGCTACACCGAGGATTCCCTCTCGATCGGCGGCGTGCCCATGGATCTGGCGGCCGCCCTCGCAGGGGGGGCCACGGCGTACATGCTGTCGAGATCGGACAAGACGGCACCATACGCGCGCTTCGCCAAGGGAGGTGCGCTCGGTGCCCTCGGGGCGGCCCTGGGGCGTATGGGGTACGAGTCGGCGCTTGCGCCCGACGAGGAGCAAGAGGGCGCGGAAGGAGGCGAACAGGCCGCGTAGACCACGACCATGAAGTGACAGTCAGTCCCGGGGAGTCCCGCTGAGTCCCCCATTGACCGCTGTAGTCAGACAGTGGCGGTCGGCCCATTGCCATCATCGACGGCAGGGCTGGACGCCACCCGTGCAGCCGCACGCCTGGTGAGGCGCGTGGCAACAGGAAACACGTACACGTATGAACAACTCGAACACTCCACCGGTCCGCCGAAAGGGCGGCCCGGATGCCGCACCGATGCGGCCGCCGAACAGCGAGCCTTCGTTCGGCGTCGGCAACTACCGTAGCTCGAGCCGGCCCGGCCAGGTGGGCCGGATCGTCAGTCCTACGCCGCGAGGTGGCTTGGTCCGCCCTCACCAGGCGTGGAAGCGCCGGGCGGGCTTCGTTGGCCAAGGGTCTGCGGCCCCGAGCAACAAGCCGGCTCAGCCGGCCACGGCCATGGTCGTGACACCCGGGACGTACAACCCCCCGGTCGCGATTCCGATCGACCCGGGGGCGACGGGGGGCGGTACGACGGTTGGCGGCCAGTGTGGCACGGCGCCGCCGTACCCGTGCCCGTCGGGGATGGATCCGCGGTGGTGGGACTACAACCGCGGGTGCCCGATCGACCATGCGGCGTCGATGGGGTGCACCGATGGCGTCACCATGTACTGCGACACGGAGCAACCGTGCGGAGTCAACGTGATCGGTGCCAACACGCTGGGCACCGACGGCATCCCGCCGGGGGAAGTCGTGCCGCTCAACATCACTGCGGGCGATGCGACGCGGTTTCGGACCAAAGCGATCTACTTCGAGGCGCAGCCGTTCCGAAACCCCGATCTCATCGACACGGCGGTGCTGCCCCCGGGGCGTTCGACGCTGCCGGTGATCCTGGTCGATGCGTTGGTCGGCCGGATCTCGCAGCTGCGTCGCGGTGGCTCACCCGACGTCGGCCTGACGCAGGGCGGGTACTCCAACACCAAGGAACTGGTGCCCACCGATTGGGCTCCGTTCACGAGTACGACCGAGCACAACCTGGCGTTGCTGTTCTTCAACCCGAACGCTGACGTGACGATCCACGTGTTCGTCGACCTGTGGGGCGACATCTAGCGCTCACACAGTGACGCGGAGGCGGCGAGTGGGCCGCCTCCGCGCCTTCCCCAACCTCTTCGACATTTCTCCGAATTGCCAGGAGACGCTACCGATGCGTTCGCACCGTCATAGCCCCGCGCGGGCCCCCGCCGTGGTCACCGAACCCGGGGACGACCGCCAATCCGAGCTGAAGCTGTTCACCCTGTGGAACCAGGGCGTTCCGCCGCCGTTCTCCACCCTCGACCAGTCCGCGCAGAACGAGTCCAAGAGCCTGTGTCGGGCGACCCACAACCCCGAGCGGTGGTGGGTGGTGACGCTGACGGCGTTGGAGGTGGTGCGGATCGCAGGCGAGCCGCTGATGCCACTGCCTCGCGGCTCGCTCACCCGAGCGCCCAATGCCGTGCCGTCGTCGCGGCTGCGGGCACGGATCGGCTGGGGCCGGACCGGCCAGGGGCATGCGGTCGATGTGGACATTGGTGCAGGCATACGGCTGGCCATCGAAGGCTGCGAGGTCGACGTCAAGGTCGTCGGACCTCGGGGGCGGATGCGGGAGACGACCCAGGGTGACGTACGCCCGCTCGGAGATCCGGGCGTGGGCGGGATGTTCATCGACACCCTGGTGTCGGCCCACATCGTGCCGAGCCACGGGCCGCCGTCGTCGCGGCGCCCGACCCTGACGCAAGTGCTCTCGGTGTCGCCGGGATTGGCCGACCGGACTGTGGTCGTGCCGCCCTTCGCGCGACGCTTGACGGTTGCACGCGGAGGGTCGGGCGCCTTGGGGCCTCTAGCGTTTCGCGTCGGGGCGACGGGCCCATCGATCCGGGAGCTGGAGACGAGCCCGCTCGACCCCGGGGCGACGGTGACCGCGGTGATTCCCCAGGCGGCATCGCACGTATCGACTGGTCCCGCGGATCCCAACCCGCGGGTGCTGACCTTCATCTGGGAGCTGGATCTGTGAACGTCATGCAACGGAGCATTGAAATCCAACTGCAGTGTGGCGACGACGCCCAGTTTGGGCAGCAGTGTGCCGAGCTGGCCGAGGCCCTCACCCTGGTCAATCTGTGGGAGCTACGGGCCGACGGCGACGCGTTGCCGTGCTGCCTGGGCTGCGGCGGCGTCCGTTACCAACCCCCGCAGCCGTGCGGCTCGCCGTACCCATGCCAGACGATCCTCGATGCACGGGGGATCTACGCGACACAGCGTGGAACGTGCTTCGACCTGGCATGTGAACGCGCCGCACGGCTGCGGCTTCGGGGCGTGGGCGCCACGGTGGTGGTGATTCCTCGCCTGGGTGACGACGGACGACCGCTGTCGGGCCAGTACCACGCCTACGTGGAGACGCCTGACGGCGTGCAGGACCCCGCCAGGGAGCTGCAAGACCGTCCAGGGCGGTGCGCAGGGTCATGCGGCTGCGAAGGGCACGGACGGTAACGGAGATGGCCACGACAGGAAGAACCACGGTTGGCCGCAGGGACCAGCGACGGATCGCCGATGGCAC
>JAHZJA010000494.1 GCA_022601155.1 Deltaproteobacteria bacterium
CCACAACGCCGTCAGCGGCAGCTGCCTGGCGAGGCTGCGCTTCGAAGGCGCATCGGGTCATGCGTCGAGGAGCGAAAACACTGCCACAGCGGTCGGGGGCGGTGTTATGGCGCGTGGAAAACCGCCAAAGTCGAGGCTAGAACCTCGCGTTCATCGTCAACAGCGCGAACGGTACCGATGCCGATCGGCCGGTGAGCGAGGTCCAGCCTGGTATCCAGGCCATCCCCACCGTGGTTCGCACGAACAACGTCGATGACCACTTGCGAGCGACGAGATCGAAGCCGCCGGCCAGCTCGGCGCCAGCGGCCTCGACATCACCACGATCGGCGGCAGGTGAAAAGACGAATCCAAGCCGGTCTGTCGTCAGCTCGGCTTCGGCCACGCCCATGCCGAAGAACACACGCGAGCGGCGACGCCGGACCGCCGCCCAGTCGATGCGGAAGTGCGCGAGCTCTGAGGTTCGCGCAGCTCGTTGTGCGTCTGGGTGTGTGAGGAAGCCGGAGCCCGTTCCGCACCCCACCAACGCAATGCTCTCCCGTAGTCGAAGATCCCCGCATAGATAGGACGCACCGAGGAACGCCCCCGGCAAGGAGACCCCCCGAAGTTCGGCACCGACGGAGGACGCCCTCGCTTTGCGAGACCTCTGCGGCCGGTCGTCACCGCGTTCGTGTGCGGAGGCGGGCATGGAGCTCGTCAGTAGTACGAGCATCGAGGAGCACCGGGCCACCCACGCCAGCCCCCCGATGTCGACGCTCCTCACCGAAGGCGTCGAGCGTCCGATGGTGATTCGTCGCCTCAACGTTCCAACTGTATCAGTGACAGCCAACGAGAAACTACGACGAACGCAAGCAGTGCCAAATTGGTCCGCATACATACAACACCCAACACCGGTGAAATCCCCCGAAATGGTCGGTTCTTCGCTAGGTTCTTATCCTGCGTCTCGTCGCTAGAGCGGAGGGGGATGATGCGAGCGGGGACGAACCATGCTGGATCCGGATGGCCTGTGGCCATCGTGGGACTGCTGCTGTTCATTCTCGTGCCGTTCGCATTGTTCGGACCGGCCCTGGAAGGATGGATGTCCGACGCCATGTCATCGGCGTCGAGCCCAACCGCAGTGATGGTCTGGACCAGCGGACTACTGACGGCGGATGTCGTGCTGCCTGTGCCCTCCAGCGCAGTGGCTGGTATCGCAGCCCATCGGCTCGGGGTCGTCGCGAGTTTCTCGTCGATCTGGAGCGGCATGACGGCCGGCTGCGCCGTGGGGCTGTTGTTGGGGCGCATGGCCGGTAAGGCGGGTCTCGAGCGCTCCACAGGGCCGCAGACACGGTCGTGGATGCGGCGTCTGAACACTCGTCTTCCTGCAGCGCTGGTCCTCGCAGGCACCCGGGGGATTCCCGTGCTGAGCGAGGCGTACGTGATCGCGACCGGAGCCAGGGCTGGGGGGCTGCGACGCCCCATGGCCGTGTGCGCGGCGGCCAACGGTGCAGTGGCGGGCTGCTACACGCTCGCCGGGCACGTATCGGTCGGCGGTAATGCGCGGGTCGGCGGTGTGGCCCTCGCCGCCGTGGTCGTGCCGGTCGTCTTCGTTGCTCTGCTCGGGCTGACCCATCACATCGCCCAACGTTTCGTCGGAGGACGAACTGCGCCATGAACATCCATCACCGTATCTCCATCGGTCTCCTCCTCGTTGCGCTCGGCTGCCCTGGCACGGATCAGGCCCGTGATGGCAACACCGCGAGTGCCTCTGCCCCCGCGTCCAAGGCGTCGTCGCCGGAAAAGCCCGCGCCGGAAAAGCCCGCGCCGGAAAAGCCCGCGCCGGAAAAGCCCGCGCCCACTGATGACCGTTGCAAGCAAGACGCGATCTACTTCTCCAAGGGCGTACACAACCCGTGCGAATGCGGCCCCGACGAGTGTATAGAGACCCGCTCTCCCCAAGACCCCCCGGATCCGCGATACCCACCGCAGTGGACCAGCGACTGGACCATGGTGCGGGTGTTCGCAGGCTACGAGGACAACCTGCCCCCGTGGGGCTATCCCCCGGAGGGTCTCCAGGAAGGCAAGGACTACGAAGTCTCGCAGGGGTGGACCGCCTACGACAGCACCTATGTGGCCAAGGCCAACGGCGGCACGGGGGCCATGATGGAGCACTACGAAAAGCGCTGTCTGCCGATCTTTCCCATCGACAACCGGTTCACGTGCTCGTTCATCTCCTTGGGAGATACGGCCTACTTCCTCACCTACGAGCAAGACCGGCCCAAGGACATGCCTCCCTGCTGCCTGTTCAGCCCCTACAACCATCCGCCTCGCACGAACTTCATCGAGCACCTACCGTACAGCGCCGAGGACAGCACCCATCTGGACGGCGCTCTGCAAGCGTACCGCTACATCGCGCAGCCCCATGATGTGTGGTTCGCCTACGCCTTTTGGAAGGACCGCTACGTCGACGATGCTCGCCAGTATCTGCTCCCCCAATCCTTCTACTTCTCGGGCAACCCGGCAGATCCGCCCAACGCCCCCTTCGTGAGTCAGAACTACTCCAACTTCACGGCCAAGGCGCCTGACCCCGCCAAGACCTGGGATCAAGTGGCGAAGATGTGCCCCGCCGACACACCGCCTCCTCCCTGCCACCTGTTCGACCCGCAGACCGAGGCCACGACACGAGCCGCTCCGCCGGCCGGCCAGTGGAACACCCTCCGACCCGACACGGAGCAACGCCGATGAGCACCTTCGATACCCCTCGGCTGAACTTCACGGGTCGCTTCCAGGCCGACACCTCCACCATCAACAACGACGTCCGTCACTACAAGTCCGACGCATTCTTGCCGCAGTTCCAAGAGCCGATGGTCGGCTACGGCCAGGGCGACAACCAGCGCACCAATGGCTACTGGAATCCGGACGGCAGCGGAGCATGGCGGATGCTCGGCTGCACCGTGAGCGCCGCGGTCGGCCCGGATGGGCGGCTCGACGCCAGCAGCAACGACGCCGTGCTCGGGCTACGGCTCAGTGGCTCGGACAC
>JAHZJA010000495.1 GCA_022601155.1 Deltaproteobacteria bacterium
GAGGAGCGAAACACTGCCACAGCGGTCGGGGGCGGTGTCATCGCGCGTGGAAAGTCGAGGCTAGATCTCCGCCGAGATGCGCAACAGCTCGTGGAGGAAGTCTTGGCGCAGCGACAGCAGCGTCGGGTGACGTACGGTCGGCCGCCCCACGACCTCGCTGGCCCACGGCGCGCGCACGGGCGGGCCTTCGACGTCCAGCGGCTCGAACACCTCGAGTGCAGCCGTCTCCGAGACACTCGGCGTGGCCTTGGCCTCCGCCGTGGACCGCGACGCACGGGCACGCAGACGAACGACCGGAGGAGCGACCGGGGGCTCGTCGAGTATGAGCAGGTCGTCATCGTCGATGACCGACGTCGGCTCGGCAGCCACGGCCACGGTCGTCGCTGCCCCCCTCGGCTTCGGGACCGCGGGGGTCACGACGGGGCTGCGCGGATCCACGTGGGCAGCCACCAGCGCAGCGTCGTACATCGACGCGGGCGGAGCCGGATCGTGCGGCGGCACGATCACCAGGGCCGCCACCGCGCCCACTGCCATGACGGGCTTGCTCCACACTGGCCACGACCACGGCAGCCACGCTGCGAACAACGGCCGCGACGCGGACGTGTGGTGGTTGGCCATCGCTTCGTCGAACCGCTTTCGCGCGGCCCGAAGACGGGCGTAGACCGTGTTGAGGTTGACGTCGAGGAGCGCAGCGATCTCGGGGCCCCGCCGGCCCTCGATCTCCGACAGCACGAACACGGCACACTTGTCTGCGTCGAGCGAGCCGAGGAACTGGTCGAGCACGTCGTTGGCCTGCTGGCGCGCGACACCCCAATCGAGCGGATCGGGCCCCGAGGGCGCGGGTAGAGCTGCGTGCAGGCGCTCGCGCCGAAAGGCACTACGGCGATACCCCGACGCCACGCCGCGCGCGATCCCCCACAGCCAGTTCTTGAGGCTTCGCTCGCGCTGGAAGTCGTCGATGCGCCGATGCAGCACGACGAACACGTCTTGGACGGCGTCGTCGAGGTGGGCACCGGGAACGCCCAGCTGCCGCAACGCGCGGCGCACCATGCCCGTGTGTTGGCGATACAGCGCAACGAACGCAGTGCGATGCTCAGCAGGAGGTGGGGTCTTCGGCGAGCCGTCCGCCATCGATGGGTCCTTGGCCAGCTTCGGCCGTTTGTGTGATCACGGTGGAGCAGCGACATTCGTTCCCGAACAACTCCACACATCAATGACGCTCCAAAGCGCGTCGTGTTCCACGAAACGGCCGTGTTTGGTGTCCCCGTGGAATCTCGCAGATCGCGCATAGTGCATGCTGCTGCGGTATGGTGTGCCCGCTTTCGCCATGGCCCACGCTCCGCTGACCGATCTCCCGACTCACCGCGTCATCAATCAGCCGCCACCGCTGCAGGACTACGACCTGATGGCCGGCGATGCCGCACTCGAGGAGGCCGTTGTACGCGAGGGCGCCACGTGGGCCTGCGATGATCTTGGTCGATTCTCGCGCGCCGTGGGCAGCGCCGAGATGATCGAGGCCGGCTTCCTGGCCAACGACCACCCGCCTCAGCTGCGCGCGTTCGACCGGTATGGCCAGCGGATCGACGAGGTCGATTTCCACCCCGCCTATCACCAGCTGATGACGTTGGCGATGGGGCACCAGGTGCACAGCCAGGCCTGGGCCAAGCCGCAGCCGGGTGGCCATGTCGTCCATGCGGCGAAGGTCTTCCTCCTCACCCAGACCGAAGCCGGGGTGCTGTGCCCGATGGTCATGACCTACGCCGCGGTCCCGGCTTTGCAGCAGCTGCCCGAGCTCGCCGACCAGTGGCTCCCCAAGATCCTGCAGGGCGAGTACGACCCGCGGTGCATCCCGGCCTCGGAAAAACGCGGCGCGACCGTGGGCATGGCGATGACCGAGAAGCAGGGTGGCTCGGATGTGCGTGCCAACACCACGCGCGCCACCCCGGTGGGTGCCCGCGGCCCGGGGCAGGAGTACCGGCTCCACGGACACAAGTGGTTCTGCTCGGCGCCCATGTCCGACGCGTTCCTCACTCTGGCCCAGACCGACCAGGGGCTGTCGTGCTTCTTCGTTCCGCGCTGGCGACCCGACGGCACCCGCAATCGGATCTTCATCCAGCGGCTCAAGAACAAGCTGGGCAACCGCTCCAACGCGTCGAGCGAGATCGAGTACGACGACACCCACGCCGTGATGGTGGGCGACGAGGGTCGTGGCGTACGGACGATCATCGAGATGGTGCACCACACCCGACTGGGGGCGTCGGTGGCCCCGGTCGCGCTCATGCGCCAGGCGCTGTCGCAGGCGATTCACCACACGCGTCATCGCGAGGCCTTCGGCAAGACCCTCATCGACCAACCGCTGATGCGATCGGTGCTCGCCGACCTCGCCCTCGAGGTGGAGGCGGGTCTCGCCCTCGTCATGCGGGTGGCCCGAAGCTTCGATGAGAGCCACCAAGACCCGCAGGCCGCCCGATTTTCGCGGCTGGCCATTGCGTTCACCAAGTACTGGACCAACAAGCGCGCCGCCGGGCACATCTACGAGTCGCTCGAGTGCCTGGGAGGCGCGGGCTTCATCGAGGAGTCGATGCTGCCGCGCCTGTACCGAGAGGCACCGCTCAACAGCATCTGGGAGGGATCGGGCAACGTGATCTGTCTCGACGTGCTCCGTGCGATCCACCGCGACCCGGAGTGCCTGCAGGCGTTGCTGGAGCAGGTACGACCCGCGGCCGAGGCCGATCCCCGCGTGGCCAACCTCGTCGCCGACTCGGGGAAGCTGTTGTCCGACCGCGACAACCTCGAGGCACGCGCACGGCAGCTCACCCAGAACCTCGCGCTGGCCATGCAAGCCTCGCTGCTGGTGCAGCACGCTCCGTCCGCCATCGCCGAGGCGTTCCTCGCCACCCGGGTGGGGGGTGAGGGCGTGCGAGCCTACGGGGCCCTGCCTCATGGCATGGACGTCGACCTGCTCATCGAGCGCGCCACCCCGGCGACCTGAGATCGCACGGTCTATACGGCCGCCACGCCACTACGCGGGACGTCGGCGCAGCAAGACCCACTGCACCAGCCCGTGGCTCACCAGCAGCGCGGGTACGACGATGACGGGCAGCACGTACGCCGGGCCGATGGCGTACTGCATCATCTCGACCTGCGTCGCCAACACGGTGGCCACGAGGAGGTCGGCAACGCCCACCACGTTGAACACCCACACGGCCGCGCGATCGAACGGCGACCGCCGTCGTACGGCCCACAGCGCCAACAGGGCCAGCGCGGCACTGACAACATCACCCCAGGCCGTAGGCACGGCAAATTGCTCGGGCGGAGCCAGGGGGACGACCTGCGGCAGCAAGTAGATGAGGCCCATGTGCCGCAACGAGTGCAGCAGCAACAACGGGGTGACCGCGGCCCGAAACTCCAGCCGGCGCAGAGCAGGCACCACGTAGCTCCAGGCGATCACGCCAAACGACTCGCAACAGCCGGGCGACGAGCAAGCGCTTTGCCGCCCTGCGACCCGCCGTCGTCGTGCCCGACCACGCGGCGATCAAGAACATCGTGCTCGAAGGTGCAGGTCTGGGCCTGGTTCCGCTGGACGCTGCCGCCGCCGAGCTCGGTCGCGGGCGACTGGTGCAGCTGATGCCGCGCGCGCGGTGGTCGTGGGGGCCGAGCTCGCCGTGGCCGCGCATGGCCAGGCCCGACCTGTCGTGCAGGCGTTCATGGACATGGTGCCCGCGGGTCGTCGAGGTTGAGTCGTCTCAGCGCGCGCCTTCAACGGCGCGGTTGCCCGGCCGACGCCCGGCTCAAACCCGCCGCTTGATGCCGTCGACCCACGTCTGAAGCCCGGCCAGCGTCGTCTCGACACTGCGATCCGCACGGCCGAGTGAGTCGAGCTCGCGCCGCAGCAGCTGCTCGGCGCGGCGACGCCGGTCGCGGATGGTGGAGGCAGGCACGCCGAGCACGGCACCGATCTCGAACGAATTCATCCCTTCCCAGTAGTGCAGCTCGATGACGATCTGGTGGTCCACGGGAATACGTCGGAGCCCGCGAGCCAGCAACCGATGCCCCTCGTCACCCAGCAAGCGCTCGTACGGGTCGAGCCCGAGCGCTTCGCACGACCACTCCTCTAGATTGAACGAGAGCCGACTCCGGCTGCACGACCGCAGATGGTGCCGAAAGACGTTCCGTGCAATGCCGAGCGCAAAGGACCGAAACGACCCCTCACCCGAGTACCGAGCCGAGCTCCGCACCAGCGCCTCCATCGTGGCCTGTGCCAGATCTTGTGCCGACTCGGGCGCCTTGGATCTAAAGAAGCGCCCGATGATGCCCTTGTATCGCTGACACAGTTGGTCCCCCGAGCGTTGATCACCACCGACCCACGCGCTCAGGAGCTCTCGATCTTCTGGTCGGTCGTTCATCGGGATGGATTCACCGTCGCTGCAATCATTGGTGTCCCATGGCCCTTTCGAATTGTGATCGGTAGGGAGTTGGTCGCAATCTGCAATTCGAGAAAATTCGAACCGTCTCCGTCAGCACACTGGGGTGTGGGCACGTATTCCACAGCGGGCGTTCACTCGAACACCACCCTGCCCGACCAAGACCATCAACAGCACCGTCCGCGGTGCATGGATAGTGATGCGATGAAGAAGCGAACCGCGGCCGGACTATGGGCCGTTCTTGGATGTGGACTCGTCCTCATGGGGACGACCGCATGCAACCACACGAAGACCAGCCCCACGGCGACACCGACCCTCGGCGCCGAAGACTCCGAAGCAACCGTAATTCGACTCGAGCAGGAATACGCCGAGGCGTATGGCTACGCCGGCCGGCTCGCCCGCGTCGAGTGGCACGTCCGTGACTACCTCGACGACCACCCAGACGATCCGCGAGCCCTGGCTCTGCTCGCCGAGGTGCTGCA
>JAHZJA010000496.1 GCA_022601155.1 Deltaproteobacteria bacterium
CCCGCCGGCGGAGCCATCCGGCGAGGGCGAGGCCATCCCGCCGTCAGACGGTGACGGCGAGACCAAGCCGGGCGCCGCAGCCCACGACGCCCCGGCGTAGCCGAGACCGGCGCCGCCGAGACACCGGGCACGCGCCCCGACGACGACGCTAGTCCTCGGCCAGGAACCGCTCGAGCAGCTTGGCGGAGACGTCGATGAGATCGTGCTCGGTGATGATGCCGACCAGCTTGCCGTCTTCGACCACGGGCAGCGAGCCCACCGCTCGGTCACGCATCAGCTTCATCGCCGCCAGCGTGGTGGTGTTGGGCGTCACCGAGACCGGGTCCCGACGCATGATGTCCTTGACCACCACCGCGTCGCGATCGAGGCCTTCACCACGCGCGACCAGCCGCAAGATCGCACGATGGGAGATGATGCCGACGAGGGCTCCCTCGTCGTCCTCCACGGGGACGTGGCGGATCTTCTCCCAGTCCATCATGCTCGCGGCGAGGTCCACCAGATCTTCGGGGCGCACGGTCAGCAGCTGCGTGGACATGATCTGCCCCACCGTGCGGTAGGCCTCGCGCCACTGCTCGTCCTGCTCGATGCGGCAGGTCTCCCAGGTGTGAACCGGCGCCTGTCCGCTGCGCTGGTGCTCGAGCATGGCCCGGGTGATGCGACGGTGACGCTGATCCTGTGACGTCTGCGGCGCCATCCCGGCCAACGAACGCAGCGCCCACGTGGCGCCCGTGTTGGCCGAGCGGACCCGTTGCTCGATGATGTCGAGGTAACGGGCCACATCTTCCTCGTCGATGGCGGAGCTGCGCAGGCCTTCGCGGGCCAGCGGCAGCAGCTTGTCGAGGATCAGGGCGCTGGCGGTAAAGGTCTCACCACCCACCCAGCGGAACTGGGCATCGAGGCCGTGTCGCGCGGCGGCGAAGAAGTTGTTCTTCGCGTCGTCGAAGTCCATGACCTCGGCAATGTCGGTGTACTCGCCCGTGATCGCGGCCATCAACCCGAAGTAGAACGCGGAGTTGGCCATCTCGTCGGCGATCGACGGACCGGCTGGGAGCACACGGTTTTCGATGCGCAGGTGAGGACCGCTCTCCGACCAGCCGTAGCAGGCACGGTTCCAGCGATACACGGTGCCGTTGTGCAGCCGCAGCGCCTGGAGCGAAGGGACCCGACCCGCGGCCAGCTCGGCACGCGAGCTCTGGTACTCCTGCTGGCCGAGGACGACCCGGAACAGCGCGATGTCCTCGCGGAAGATCTCGAGGACCGAATCGCGGACCCATGCGTCGCCAAAGCTCACCCGCGGGCGCAGGCCACGAGCCTGATGGTGGCTGGGCCGGGCGTCGACGGAGCGCTGGAACAGCGCCACGCGGGTCTCGTTCCACAGCCGGCGTCCGAGCAGCAGCGGGGAGTTGACCGCGGCGGCCAGCACCGGGGCGGTCACCGCCTGAGCCACGTTGTACAGACGGGCAAACTCCCGCGGCGCCACCTGGAAGTGAATCTGGAAGCTGGTGTTGCACGACTCGAGCATCACGTTGTCGTGCGTGGTCTCGAGCTCGTCGAGGCCCTTGATGGCGATGTGGAAATCGCCGCCCCGCAGCTTGCTCATCGCCTTGTTGAGCGCGTAGTAGCGAGCGATCGGCGTCATGTTGTCCAGACCGAGGTCGGACTTGCGCAGCGTAGGGAGAATCCCCACCAACAAGACGTCCGCATCACACTTGCTGGCGGCGACGCGGGCCTTGTGGACCACCTCGATGACCTCGCGCTCCAGCCGCCGCAGACAGTCGCTCTTGAACTCGTAGGGGGTGAGGTTGGCCTCGAGGTTGAAGCGCGCCAGCTCGGTCGTCAGCCGTGGATCGTCGGCATGCTCGAGCACGTCGGTAGCCACTGGGGCTGGATTCATCGTGCGGTCGACCAGGAACATTTCCTGCTCGGCGCCGATCCGGCGGATCCCGGTCTCGAACATGTCTTGCTCGAGCATCTGCTCCAGCGCGTGGACATCGTCCAGCAGCGCCTTGACGAACACTCTTTGGCTAACCTCGTCGCTCTGCTCAGTGACGTCGTGATCGCCCATCGTGGTTTTCTTCGCCGTGGCATCGCGGGAGCGAACTCCCATCGCGGCGACCGTGAGTGAACGTAGCCCGCCACCGCGCGCGGGGGCAAGCGGGACCACCGCCACTGCAGCCATCACCAACTCGGCTGCGGCCAGCATCGCGCGTTACCCTGGAGGCGATGAAAACGGTCGTTCAACGGGTGTCACGGGCCCAGGTGCGGGTTGATGGCGAAGTGGTTGGCCGCATCGACCGTGGGGTGATGCTGCTGGTCGGTGTCGAGCGGGGCGATACCGAGGCCGATGCGATCGCAACCGCGCGGAAGATCGCGGCCCTGCGGATCTTCAAGGGCCGCACACCGATGGACCTCGACCTCGCACAGGTGGAGGGTGGGTGTTTGGTGGTCAGCCAGTTCACCCTGGCCGCAACCGTCCGCAAGGGCCGACGACCGGGTTTCGACGCGGCCGAGGCGCCCGAGGTGGCCGAGGCCCTGTACGAGCGGGTCGCCCAGGAGC
>JAHZJA010000497.1 GCA_022601155.1 Deltaproteobacteria bacterium
CGGCGCCCTATGCCGGCAGCAATGCGGACCTGGCCTGCGCCCAGCTCGCTGACATCTGGCGACGCTCCGACGGCGAGAGCGCCTCCGCCGCCCTGTTCCTCGTTCCCGGGTCCTTCGGACGCGACGCCCTCGGCCTGCTGTTGGGAATCGCCGGTGAATGCGGCATCCCGGCCAGGGCGGTTGTGGATACCGCCGTTGCGTCGGCCGAGATACCCGCCGACGGCCGCGCGATCCTCCATTTCGACGTGCATCTTCACTTCGTCATCGTCACCGAGGTCCTGCCGGCCAACGGCCTCGCCCAGCTCGGCGAAGCGTTCGAGTGTCTTCCTCCGGCGTCGGTGTTCCAGCCGCGGGAGGCCCTGGCCATGGCAGTCGGCTTCGCTCGGGGGCTCATGCGTTGGAAGAAGTTCCAGCGTGTACCGACGTGGCTCAACCTCCGGGCGATGTGGGGCTGGCCGGCCAAGGGCGGTGACCCACAGCGGCTCGCCGCAGTGCGACGCAAGTTCACCAACGACGCTGCCGACGTGGGGCTCCCCGCGGCGTGGCTCGACCAGCGGCCCTCGCCGCTGCCCATGACCGGGGCCGAGGTTCTCCATCGACTCCAGGTGGCGTGAAAGGACACGAGACGATGGCATCGAACGCATGGAAATGGGGGCTTGGCGCTGCGGCACTGCTCGGCGTGGGCGTGCTCGCAGTCGGCTCGGCCTCCGCAAGCAGCAACACCGACTCTGGCGGCGAGGTTCCCGGGCTTTCCGGCACCGGAGTGCGGCACGGCATCAAGTACGAGGGGTGCTCGCACTTCGAGTTGGCCGATGCCAACGCCATCGAGGCATGGGGGCTCGACAACAAGCTGCGCTTCATCAAGTGGGCCACCAAGGTCGATGAACTTCGTGCCGACCCCGAGCCGCTCGTCCTGGACATCATGGCCGCGCTGTTCCCGGAGTGTCCCTGGCCTCCCGGGCCTTCGACGACCTTCACGCCGCAGCGTGTGCCCTGGGCTGACGCGATGGCCCAAGCTCGCGAGGCCGCCGCCAACTTCGATTTCGCCGACGGCGGCTCGGGCTCCGACACATCGAACGTGGAGCAGGAGGTCGCCCGGCTGTTCGCGCTCGCGCTGCGCGGTCAACCTCTCGGAGCACGACGGGCATGAGCACGGCCTCCACCGGCGAGGGCTTCGTCGGCCGGCTGCTGAGCGGGGCCATCTTTGGCCTGGGCGCCACCGCGGCCGGGCTGTTGCTGCATCGTCTCTTCGGTAGGGAGCCCGAGGTGGTCGTGGTTCTCGCCAGCGATGATGACGACGAAGACGGTCGCGAAGAGGCCGGCGGATGATGTGGCTCGGCGCCACCGTTGGGGTCGCGGCGACCGTCGTCGGGCTGACGTTGGCCCGTGGTTCGGGTTCAGGGGTAGCGGCCGCCACACTCCGGCCGCGGTGTGGGGTGTCGGTGGTGCTGTTCGAGCCCAACGGGCTCGAGGCCCGCATCATCGACGCCGCGACCGGGGGCCACGGGTTCTCGCATGTCGCCATCGACGGGTGTGAGTCCGACGAGCACGGGCGGCCGCTGTACATCGACTGTCGACCGGGCCTCGGGGTTGTGCGGCTGCACGCCGCCGAGTACGGAGGCCGGCCGCGCGTGCGCGTGTGGCTGCCGCGGTTTGAGGGGCGCGAGCTGTATGGCTGCGTACGCGGGCGGGTGGGCCAGCCCTATGACGCGCTGGGCTTGGTGGTCCCCAGGTCGGGGCCCGTTGGCGGGATGATCTGCTCGCAGCTCGTCTACGAGTGCCTGCCGGCCTCGATTCGCGCCGCGGTGCCGGCTTGGCCAAAGGGACGCCCGGTAGCGCCCAATGACATCGCCCGTGGTCTTGGGGCTCGACCGGGTGCGGGGGACATCACGATGGAAGGACCGACGACATGAGCAAGTGGGTGTGGCTACTGGGAGCAGGTGCGGGCGCCGTTGTGCTCGCGAGCGCGACGCGCAAGGATGACGGCGAGGGCGACGCGGACCCACTCTCGCCCGGCGGTGACGAGGCTGACGATCAGGACAAGCCCGTCGAGCCCCCGCGACCTTCAGGCGGCGGTGAGGGGGGCGACACGCCAACACCGGCGCCGGCGTGGCTGCCTACGCCCTACGAGGCGTACGAGCGTGGACCGTACACCATCGATCTCACCGGGTTGTCCACGGGAGTTCGGTGGCGGGCGTTCGAGACCACGAAACGGCCCGCCCTCGAGGTCGAGCGGGACGCGGCCAAGCTTTGGGTGGGTGTCGAGCTCGATGACGAGGAGGCGCGGGTCGCCGCCAACGCGTTCGTCGACGCCCTCGCCACGTTGCCCGTCGAGCCCTTCCCGGTGCCGCCCAAGCCGATGCCGATGCCTCCAGATGGGTCCGATGGGGGTGTCGGGCCGATGCCTCCGTCACCGCCCCATGGTTTTGGGGGGGCGGCTGCGCTTCCGATTGCGACCAAGGCCCCGGAGGTACAGGGGCACGGCCTCAACGTGTATGACGACTGTGCCCGCATCGAGGTCGAAGATGTGGTCTCGTGGATTGCGTGGGCCGAGCCGTGGGTGCGCGAGCGTGTCGCGACGATGAGCGGAAAAGAGCTTGCGCAGGGTCTGTTGCAGGCGACCTTCCCCGAGTGTACGTGGGACCTGGCTGCGATCCGGGTCGGCAACGGGCGGTGGTTGGCTGACCGGCTCGCGGTCGTCGAGGCCGCGTACTTCGAGCCTGCGCGAGCCGGGGTCGCTTGGGTGAAGGCGTCGCCGTGGGAGCCGTTGCCACTCGAGCGGGCCGTGGCGGAGTTGCTCAATGTCCGAGCGCCAACCGTCGGGCCGCCGGAGTTTGCGTTCCTCGAGTATCACGTCAAGCTCGACCAGGTCGGCGACCAGTGGCCGTGGCGGGCGTGGTCGAGAGGGAAGCATCTAAGCGGTGCAGATCTCAGCGGGGGGCCCGTTGAGAGCTGGGAGGCCGCGGTGGTGGAGGTCAAGGCGCAAGTATCGGCCTCCGAGGGCTGAACCGAGTTCCGCCGGTTGCACGCTCCGGATGGTGCCTTATCGGCGGACCTCCCTCCGCGGCCGACTGTTCGCGCAGATCGACTACTCGACGAGCTGGAACTTGCCTTGGGAGTCGACCTCGATGTGAACCCCGAGGTTCGCTTCACTGTCTTCATCACGCGCAGCGTCGAACAGGAAGTAGTCCATGTCCACATCGAAATTCGTACCCTCTATGGTGTCTTCTTCGCGGGGGACCGAGCGGTTCTCGGGGACAACGATGGTCCCCATGGCCTCGCCCAGTGACTTGTCGTTGGCCCCGGCGATGGCCTTGCCAATCACTCCCGCGACCTGGGCGACCGCAGCCGCGACCGCGCTCACTCCCGCGGTAGACGCTCCCAGAGCCACGGCCGCTCCGGTGATGGCCGTCTTGGTCCCCGAGTCGGCCGCGATCCGCTTGAGGTTCTCACCAGCCTTACGCAAGGC
>JAHZJA010000498.1 GCA_022601155.1 Deltaproteobacteria bacterium
CCGAAGCACTTGCTGCCGCCTTGGCAGTCCGAGTTCTCGGTGCATTCGTCGGAGGCCAGGCCGTCGACCAGTCCGCACTGCGAGGGGCCGATGCACGCGGAGTGCTTGCCCTGGCACTCGGTGTGGGTGGAGCACTGACTGAAGTGCGAGCCGATCATCCGTATGCAGGCCTCGCCTTGGCATGTGAACCCGGTATGGCATTGCTGTTGGCTGGTGCACTCGTTGGGGCCGAAGCCGTCGGTGAGGACGCAGGCATCACCCGCGCACGCCATGTGCTTGTCCAGGCAGTCGGGGTCGGCCGAGCACGCGTCGGTACCACCGCCCGAGATAGACAGGCACTGTCCGCCCACGCAGGCGTTGTGCATGCCGGTGCAATCCTTGTCGATGCCGCACTCGTCGTCGTTGGGTCCGTCGGGAGTGTTGGGCTGGATGACACACGCCCGATCGTCGCAGGCCATGTGGCGATCGACGCACTCGGCGTCGTTTTGGCAGTGGTTGCCTTCGGGGGCAGCGTCGACGTCGATCTCGACGCACGCTTGCGCAATGCACGTCGCCACCGTCGCGGTGGTTTCGCAGTCGCGCGAGCGTGTACATTGGTTGTCACCCGCGCCGGGCGTGATGGCGCACATGTTCGGGCTGCACTCCATGTGAGCGTCGGTGCAGTCGTAGTCGTAGTGGCATTGCCGTTGGCCCTCGAGGTTGGCATCGGACTCTTGGATGGCAACGCAGGCTCCGCCCACGCACAGGGTCACTGCCGCGCAGTCCTTATCCTCGAGGCAGGTGTTGGCTCCCGCCCCGTCCAGCAGTACGCAGCTGATTCTGTCGCATCCCAGGTGGTGGTCGGTGCACTCGGTGTCCGACGAGCACCGCGGTGCGTAGGCTCCGGGGATGTGCACGCACTGTCCCTGCTGACAGCTGAAGGTGTTGATGGCGCAATCCCAGTCGTTGTAGCAGGTGCTCGGCCCGACGCCCTCGACGAGGTTACAGCCGGGACCCTCGCCGTCTTCGTTGACCGCACACGCGAGATGATGACCCGCGCATTCGGGCGAGGCCCCCATGGGCCCGCACAAGTCGGGACCTTGGCTGGGGAGCAGCTCGCAGGCCCCACTCAAGCATCCGAGGCGGACGTTGCCGCACGCGTCGTCGTCGGTGCAGCGGTCCGGCCCGAGCCCGGGCAGGACGGTGCACTGATTGTGGGCCGTGCACTCCTTGTGGAATCCGCCGCCGATCAGGCGATCGTCGCTCTCACCAGGCCATTGTGGCTCGCTCGAACAGGCTCCCAGGGTCAGTGCCCCCAAGGTCAGGATCCAGCGAAGTTGGCGGAACAAGGACGTATCGAGCTCGTTGTGCATCAGGGCTCCTGCCTGCGGAGGACCGAAGAGCGATTCCCAGCCGGTTGTGTTGTGCGCTCCGCCGTATCGTCGGCACGACGAGCGTCCAATGGAGTGATTCACCCGACCCTCGTTTGCGGTTGCATTGGCCCGCACGATTTCCGGGGAGGTGCGACCGGTGCCCGCCGACGTTGACCCCCGGGCGCCGAGGTCACCATTGGAAAGGCAGGGGTGAGCTTGGGTTTTCGATCCGCCGCGCCGCGGACTCAGACCGATGGGGCGCTAGGGAGGCGAACCGCTAGATCGTAGGTGCCAAGGTGCGTCTGGGGCCGTTCATGGGTAGGAGCGAGGCCGAAGCTGTGCCGGGCGCACGGTGAGCGACACTGCCATGGGCGGCCGCAGGCGTGCATTGGCGCGTGCGATCTAGCGGTTCGCCTCCCTAGGCGTCGTCGTTATCGACGAGCGAGATGCCTCGTTCGTCGAATACGATCTTGCGCGCCTTGTACAGCCGTCCGGTCCCGCGCTTGAACGCTTTCTTGCTCAGGCCGAGCAAGCGTCGGATCTCATCGGGAGAGCTGCCGTCGTTGAGCGGCAGGGTGCCGCCGGCCTTTTCGAGGGCAGACAGGATGGCCGACTTCGCGTCGTCGATGCCGTCCATACCGCGCCGAGTGAGCCCGATGTCGAGGCGGTTGTCGTCGCGCACGCGACGGACGAAGCCGCGGAGCTGGGCGCCGATCTGGGGCGGGCGGTGGTACTCGGCTTGATGGATCAGCCCGCGGTAGCGCTGGGCGACGACCACCTGCGCACCCGCGTCGATGCGCCCGTAGACCAGCACATCGACCTCGTCGTCGGTGTCGATCTTCTCCACGTCGTAGTCGAAGCGCTTGGACAGCTGGGCGGAACCGATGAGCTGCTCACCCTTGCGGTCGAGACAAATCGCGACCACGTAGCGCCGACCCTCGACCATGGGGCTGGTCTGCTCCGCGGGGGGCACATACAGATCCTTGGGCACACCCCAGTCGAGGTAGGCGCCCGCCCGCGTCACCGAGACACACTTGAGGTAGGCGAACTCGCCCAGGACGGCGGCCGGCTCCCAGGTGGTGGCTTGGGGAGCGCCGTCGTGGTCGCCGTAGACGAACACCTCCAACACCTCGCCGACCTTGGCGTTGTCGGGGGCCAGGTGGGCGGGCAGGAACAGATCCACGCCGTCAGCGTTGAGCAGCACGCCCGCGGGCACCAGCTCGATGATCGCGAGTTCGTGGTACTGCCCGATCTGGATCGCGTTGCTCATGCCGGCCTCGCGCTGGCAAGTAGCACATCGCGGCACGAGCGCCCAATCGGGCACGCGGTCGATGGTGCGGGAGGGAGCCGGAGGACGGCGTGAGGTCTTCGACGTCGCAAGGGTTCGCCCGCGCACGGGCTCCACGCACGCACCTCGCAGATCTTCGATCCGCGGTGATCGTCGGGGGCGTGCCGGGCACCATCAGCCGGAGACCGTGCCTCACCACCATCATGCTTACCTTACGTTCACTCTTGGCCACCGCAGCCCTCGGGGCTGCGTCCCTTGTCTCGGTCCTACCGCTGCAGGCGCAGGCCGCGTCCTGCACCGCCTATCCCGCGCACCTGCTTCCCAAACGACACCACGGCCGATGTCCCGATCAATACTCGGATCTGGTACGTGGGCCAGGCGATGGACGCCGTGCTCGACGGCGAGGCCCTGTCCGACTGCGACCAGCCGCCACGCTTGCTCGACGCCATGGGGGCCGAGGTTGCGACGTCGCCGCGGTCGTTCTCGTTCGCGTACGCCTTGGTCCCCGATGAGCCGCTGGTGATGGGCGCCAGCTACACCATCGAGCACAACTGCCTGGGTTCGCGTCTGCTGCTCGTCGGCGACGACGGCGAGACGAGCTCGTTCACCGTCAACACCCCGGCCGATGCCGATCCACCCGCGCTCCCCGACATCGCGGTCGGCGACACGATGGCCCAGGAGTTCGAGAACGAATTCGTCGGCTACAGCATGGACGTGGAGGGCCAGTTCGAAGGCATCTTGCTGGTCGACATCGGCCAGGAGACGACGCTGGATCCCGAGGCCCTCGAGGGCGAAGTCGGGGTGGTCAGCGTCGACACCGATTTCGTGATCGGTCACGCGTGCGTGCCCACGTGGGCCGACGCCCAGCCCGGAGACTCGACCACATTGGCGTTCGCCTCGTTCGACCTGGCGGGTAACTTCTCGGGGTGGACCGAGCCCGAGCCCGTCACGGTGGAAGACCAGGGGTGCCAGTGCCGCGCCGGATCCAGCCGACCTCCGGTTGGGACGCTGGCGTTGCTGTTGCTGGGGTTGTGGGTGCGGCGAAGGGGCTGACGACCACGGCACGACGTTGGCTACGGGCCGAGCACGATGTCGACGTCCGCGTCGTGCTCTCGTGTGTCGGCCTGGACCGTCGCGCGTAGGCCTCGCAGCACCGCGGTGAGCTGGCGCTCGCCCGCCGGCACGGCATCGAATGAAAAGCGCCCGCGGTCGTCGGTGACGGTTCGCTGCCCGGTCAGACCCGTCCAATCGATGGGCAGCTCGGTGCTGCGCGGCCACGCGGAGAGCTCGACGATGACGCCGGCTCGTGCGAGTCCGTCGGGCCCGAGCACGATGCCCGAGATGGTGCGCACGGGAGCATCGGGGAGCCAGGATGAAGCGCTCGCGGTTCGTCCGGCAAACACCTCGATCTGGGCGTCGCGGTCGTCGCTACACCCCTGCTGCGATGCGTGGTCCCCAATCTCGTATCGGCCTGGTGCGATGTCCTCGAAGACGACGCGTTGGGACCGGGTCCGCGCGAGCGCAGAACGACGGCGCGTGCCGTCGGGCGACGGGTCGCACAGGGTGACGTTCACGAAGCTGCCGTCCCGTGCTCCGGGGGTGGCGAGCTCCAGTGTTCCGCTCGGTGGCAGCGCCACCGTGTGCACCGTGGTCGATGTGTCGATGTCGAGGAGGATCGAAGCGTGGGTGGGATCGAGACCCGCCCACAGCCGATAGCGACCCGTGATCAGGCCGCTGGCCTCGAACCTCCCGTCGGAGTCCGTCCACATGGGATGGTCGGAGATGAAGTCGTCGAGCCCATCGTCGTGGGGGTGCCCGTCCCGCGTGAGGGAAATGCGTTGGCCTGCCACGGGGAGCCCCTCGGCGGTGACGAGCCGGCCACGGTAGGTGACGCCGCGCTCGACCTCCAGTCGCACGGTCGAAGGGGTGCCTGGCCCGACCACGAACTCGGGGTAGGGCGGGCGCCCTCTCCAGCCGACACAGTTGAGGCCACGGACTTCGTACGGCCCCCGCGGCAGGGCGGTGTCGACTCGCCCATCCCCGTCGGCATGAAACCATGGAATCGACATGTGCTCGGATGACGGCGCCGCGATGCGGACCATGCAGTGTGGGGCCACCGTGCCCGTGTCGGTATCGGCGACGACGAGGTGGAGCGGCGAGAGCACGAGCGGGAGGCGGACGGTCAGCACCTCGGAGGTCTCGCCGAGACCGAGCGTCACGGGCTCGGAAAGACCGGCGGCGTCGGGGGTTCGGGCCAAGATGCGGTGTCGACCGGGAGGCAGTCCGCGCAGCTCGAAACGACCGCGACTGTCGGCCATCGTGGAGAACCTCTGTGATCCGAACGCGGAGGCGGGGGCGGTGACGGTGACGCGGGCGGAAGAGGCGGGCTTGCCCGACGGCAGGATGGCCCGACCGACGATGCGAGACTCCACGATGGCGACGTGCTCCACACCGCGGGCTGTCTTACGCCGGATCGAGTCGTGGAGTATGTGGCCGTCGGCGGCGATCGCCACGGACGCTTTGTGTGCGCCCCAGATCGCATAGGCACCATCATCGTCGGTGGTGCCGAGTACCTGCAGGCCGATGCGTTGGTGGTCGACCCCGGTGAGCACCACCGATGCGTTCGGGATGGGCTCGTTCCAGACGTCGACCACCCGACCCCGATGCCACCGGCCCCCGGGCGACAGGGTGATGTCGGCGTTGCTCGGCGGCTCCTTGGCATTGATCGTCAGCCACGCGCGCAGCGGAACGGGGTGGGCGCGGTGGTGACCAGGCTGCATGTCTCGCGCGTCGGCCACCAGGTGCACGGTGCTCTCGGGCAACCGCAGGGTGTAGCGGCCATCGGCGTCGGTGGTGGTGCAGCGGGGCTGCCAGCCGGCGGTGGTGCTGTCGGACGCCAGCGGCCATGCGCAGACCCGTGCCTCCGCGAGCGATGCACCCGCCGTCGTGCGCACGGTGCCGGCCACGGGGACGGTTGCTGGCTTCTTCCGGCATCCGACGACGCCGAGCATGACGCTCACCCCAAGCAACCGCAGCGTTTGGCCCACCATGATGCTACCGGGGCCCGGAGCCGTGCATTGCATGCGCGATCGGAGTGTCCCGCGCGTGGCGTCGTTGGGGTCACCATGCCCCATCTCGAGCGGTTTCGACCCCCGTCGGCATGGGGCGATGACGGCGTCGAAAAAACTGAGCCAGATCGTCGGCGTCGCGGACTACTACGCGTTGGGCTGCGGGGTCGGGGTCTGGACGAAAACCCGCGCAGCCTCGGGGATGACGATTCATGAAACTTACGAAGCTAATGCTGGCGATTTTCTTGGTGGGCCCGGCGTGCGAAGCGACTCGGGTTGATGACGGAGACCTGGGCATCGCTGGTCTGGATGCTGCCACCGACTGCGACCCGTATCTGATTTGTGGCGACGCGCTGACCTGTGTGGACGGTCTGCTGTACCCGTCGACCTGCGGACCTGACAATTGCGATGCGCCGATCGGGCCCTGCGAGGTCAAGTGCGACCCCACGCTGGCGTGCGGAGATGCGCTGACCTGCGTGGACGGACTGCTGTATCCGTCGACCTGCGGGCCGGACAACTGTGACGAGCCCATCGGTGAGTGTGACGACCCGCCCAAGTGCGATCCGACGCTGGCGTGTGGCGATGCGCTGACCTGCGTGGATGGGCTGCTGTACCCGTCGACTTGCGGACCGGACAACTGCGACGAGCCGATCGGCCCGTGCCCGGGCGAGTGCGACCCGACGCTGATCTGCGGTGACGCGCTGACGTGTGTGGATGGGCTGCTGTATCCGTCGACCTGCGGCCCCGAAAACTGCGACGATCCGATTGGACCTTGTGAGAACGACTGCGATCCGACGTTGGCCTGCGGAGAGGCGCTGACGTGCTTCGACGGGCTGCTGTACCCCACGACCTGCGGCCCCGCAAACTGCGACGATCCGATCGGTCCGTGCCCGGGCGAGTGCGACCCGACGCTCCTTTGTGGCGACGCGCTGACGTGCTTCGACGGGCTGCTGTACCCCACGACCTGCGGCCCCGCAAACTGTGACGATCCGATCGGTCCGTGCCCAGGCGAGTGCGACCCGACGCTGATCTGCGGCGAGGCGCTGACGTGCTTCGGCGGCTTGCAGTACCCGACGACGTGCGGCCCGGACAACTGCGATGATCCGATCGGACCGTGCCCCGTGCAGTGCAACCCGAATCTCGGTTGCGGTGACGCGCTGACGTGCGTGAATGGACTGCTGTATCCGTCGACGTGCGGCCCTGAAAACTGCGACGCTCCGATCGGCCCCTGCTGAGCGAGAGGCGGGTGTTGGCCCTCGACGGCGATTGTCGAGGGCTGCACTCTTCGCCCGTGGGTCGTGGGCCTCGCGTGTGGACGAACCGTCCGTGGGCCGAAGGCGATGGGGCGTCGTAGAGGCCCGATCGGCACCCCCGCGCAACGTGAGTGACCTGGACTGTGCGGCGCTTGGTCTACTCGTAGATCGCGACGCATGACGCCGGCGTTGTCCTGCGCCGCTTTCGGGGCCAGGCCCCGGGCGAGGTCGACTTCGGCCGGTTTGCGGTTGCCTCCGAACTGCCGGCGCGCCGCATGACGACGCGATAGGCTCGGCTCGGCCTCAATCGGTCGCGGTCATGCGAACTCGCGCGGTCGAGGCCAATAGGCATCGTCACCGAGCGTCGCAAGACTGCGGTGAGGCTAGGGTTAGGGAACGTCTTCCCACGTGCCTGCGTCCGTACGGCGGGCATGCCCGCGTACCACCCAGCTGCGCTGGGGTACGTTTGTCGCGGGCTCGCGGGGGTTGATGAGTTCACCGCGGAACTCGAGGTGGAACTCGAGCTCCACCTCATCAGGCTCGTCGGCCTCGATGCCAGGCTCGTCTTTGCCCTTGTAGATCGATCCGCACTCACTCCTGACGCCCGCGACAGTCGTGTACTCGCTGAGGTCGTCCATGTCCGAGCGGTACCCGTACGCACCATTGCCGACGGTGCCGTCTTCCTGCCACTGGTTGCTCAGCGGAGGGCCCGTCTTGTCAGAGCCGGTGTTCTGCGGGAAATCCTGTCCGTTGACCTTGTACCACCCGCGGACATACTGCCGATATTCACGGATGCGCCCGAGGCCCGTTGCATCCATCTTGACCTCTTGGAAGAGCGTGGCACCAGTGGCGGTCGCGGACACCTTTGCCGTGATGATGCTGCCGTCGGCGGGCGTGTTGCCACCGAAGCGCGGATCGATGGCCCGCCACTGCGAAGTCGAGGTCTCGAACCCTTCGTCGACCGATCCCTCAGTGCAGGCCGGGATCGCGACGACGGACAGTGTCAGAAAGATTGAAGCGAGAGCCGTGGAGCGAGTGGGGTTCATGGGGGATTGTCCTGGCGATTCACGCTCGTACTGGCGAGGCGATGTTGGCGGTTTCTCGAGCTCGGCGTGGAGGTCTCCGTGGACGACCAGGACCCATCCGGCACCGGGGCGTTGCGCTCGTTCCAATCCGAGGTCGCTGACCACCCTCGTCAACCGCAGCGGTAGGCCTCGAGCGCGAGGGCTCTCGGCTGGCTGTGCGAATGTGACAACCAAAGAGTGTTCACCGACCCCAATGAGTATTCACGGCGCTCAGCACGGCAAGCGTCGGCATCCCCGCCAAGTGTCGCGAACATCGTCCATCAACATGGTGCACAGCGGATGCGGAGCCTTCGATGGATTTTTCCGGGCATCCAGCACCTCACCCTCGGTGCAGGCACGGTGTTCACCGCGGTTTTGGGGATCTTCGACCGCCAAGCCCGTACATGGGGGGACGACATCACGGCTGGGCGGAAGCGCTCGGAGGGCCCTGCGATTTTGGGGGGTTCGCGTTCGCACACCAGATCGCGGGTCCGCGCCCAACGATCGCGCGGGCGATGACCGGCGGCTGGATACGGTAGTGTGGCTCGCAGATGATGTGTGCACGGCTTCCCTGGCTCATCGCGGCCTTCGTCGTCGGGGCAGGGTGCAAACCCGTGCTCTCTACCGCGGAGGCAGAAGACGCGACCGCGGAGCCATCGAGTGAAGCCATCGAGACGGCCCCTCCGAGTGACGAGCTGACCGCGATCGTCGACCCCGGCATCCCTTGGACCGAGGGGCTGGACCGGATCTCACGCATCGTGGCCAACAACGGCATCGACACGAGGGGCGGCTGTGTCGTCGATGTTCCGCCCGTGCGCGGAGCCCCGTTTCGCATTCGGGTGGGCGAGACAGACGTGCTGGGCTCGGTGATCTGCGGAAGCATGGAGGGGCCACCCGACGCGGCCCGGAATGCAGCGTGGATCGACGGCGCGATCCTCGACGAGGAAGGCTGGTTGTGCGCCGTCTTCTCCAAGAATCCGAGCGGCTCGGGCGACGTGCCACTGCCGATCGACCTCATCGATCTCGACGCAGACGATATGGGGCCGATCATGCTGTCGTGGCCGGAGCAGATCATGATGCCCTTGGGGCCAGATGATCCCCCGCTGCTTGCTGAGCAGGCCCTGGTCGATATCGGACGGCTGTGCGGTCGGGTGCAGTGTGTCCTCGCGCTCGACCCCCTGGTGGAGGCGGCGATCGACGAGCGAGCCGCACGGCGTGAGGAGGAACGGCGTGCTCGATGGCTTGCCCGAACGGCGGCGGCGACACATCGCGTAGCGCTGGGTGATGCTCGCACTTGGGGCAAGGACACGGCGTTGCTCACGGTGGTGCTGTGGGCTGATATGAGCAGGCCTGGGCGGTCGAGCGAGCGTGCGCTCGACCTCGTCGAGGCGCTCCGCGATCGCTACGGCGACGAGATTCGGGTTGCGTTCAAGCACTATCCTCCCAAGCGCAGCGTGGAATCGGTGGAGGCGGCGGTCGCCGCGGAGGCGGCGGGCCGGCAGGGTCGGTTCTGGGACATGCACGGCAAGATCGTCGCGGGCGGCCGTCCCCTCAACCGAGAGTCGTTCGTCGCCTGGGCGCGCGAGCTGGGCCTGAAGACTCGCCGGTTCAAGCGGGATCTCGATGACCCGGTGCTCCGCGAGCGGGTCGACAACCAGCGCAAGGAGGCCGAGCGACTCCAGGTTCGGACCTACGGCACGTTCATCAACGGTCGATATCTTCGGCATGGTCTACCGCAACAGGATGCCGAGGCGGTGGCCCAGCAGGAGTTCGAGCGGGCCCAGGCATTGGTGGACTCGGGGGTACCTGCGGCCGAGGTCTATCCGCAGACGATCGCCGCGGGGCTCGAGCACATCGAGTGGGATCCTCCACCGTGAGCGACGTCGTAGGCGGCGTGGGATCCCGCCATCACCGATGCGCTCCTCCAACACGGTGAACCGAGCGATCGTGGTGGTCGTCCATTCGAGCGGCTCCGAGCGGGGGCGAGGGAGACCGTGAGCAGCATCGGCGCACCTGGACTCCACCGTTTGCGCGTTCAGGGCATTGCGCCAGCGTCCGCAATCATTCGCGGACGAGCCACGTGGCCAGGCCGATGGTGCTGGGGACGTTCGGTATCCTCGCGTGATCGGAACGCGCGGAAGGACCCTTGTCGACCGGTGTCTGAGATCGGCAGGGTTGAGCATGCTCGACCCTGCCAACAAAGCGGGGGTTGACGGCGACGTTGGGGGCTGACCGGCGCGAGAACCATGGTACGGAGAGAAGCGATGGTGAGCATGGATCCTGGCGAGTCCAACTCCTGCGAATCCGAGCCCATCGCGCAGTCCTCCGACGAGCTTGGGGACGACATCATGCGTACGGGCCTGCTCCTCAGCGATGGGGATGAGCCGATCGCGGACTCGGACACCTGGAACCGGCGGATCGAGGCCGAGGTGGGCCGCCGTCTGGCGCAGCTCAGGCCTGCGGTACACCGCATCGGTCGCTTCACGATCCTCGAAAGCTTGGGCGACGGTGGCATGGGGGCGGTCTACGCCGCCTACGACGAACAGCTCGACCGCAAGGTCGCGATCAAGGTCCTCCGCGGTGACGATCTGCCCACCGAGGAGGAGCGCCAGCGGTTCCATCGCGAGGCCCTGGCCCTGGCTCGCCTCTCCCATCCGAACGTCGTCACCATTCACGAGGTGGGCGAACATCACGGGGAGCCATTCCTCGCGATGGAGCAGGTTCGCGGCGAGGATCTGGCCCACTGGCTGACGAGCAAGCCCACGTGGCCCGAGGTGCTCGAAGCCTTCGTGCAAGCGGGACGAGGGTTGATCGCGGCCCACGAGGCAGGGATCGTCCATCGCGATCTCAAGCCGCACAACCTCATGCGCAGCGACGATGGGGTGGTCAAGGTCGTCGACTTCGGTCTCGCGCGGGTCGAAGTCGACGAAATGGACGAGACCGTCGAGCGCGGACGCTCGAGTGCGTCGTTGATCAACTCGCTCACGCTCCCGGGCATCGTGATGGGCACGCCAGCGTACATGTCTCCCGAGCAGCACGGCTCGACCTCGGTCGACGAGCGCAGCGACCAGTACGGCTATTGTGCCGCCTTGTGGCAGGGGCTCGTCGGTGAGCTGCCGTTCACCGGCACCACGGTGGTTGAACTGTTCGAGAGCAAGCTCGCCGGGCCTCCGTCGTGGCCGGACTCGGCCCCAGCGATACCCCGTCGCATCATCGAGGCGCTCAGGCGTGGGCTACGGCCCGAGCCCGAGGACCGTTGGCCATCGATGGTGCCGCTGCTGGACGCACTGTCGTTCGACCCGGCGCACCGCGGCGTTCGAAGGCGGCGGTGGCTGACCGGTACGAGCTTGCTGGGGCTGGGGGCGCTCGCGACGTGGGCGTTGCTCGCTCCGCGGGCCGACACCTGCACCGGAGCCGAGCGGGCGCTGGCGGGGATCTGGGACGACGGTCGACGCGCCGAGGTGGAGACGACGATCCTGAGCATCGGCAAGTCGTACTCGACGACGGCGTGGGAGCGGACCCGCCAGGGGCTCGATGCGTACGCCGAGGAGTGGGCCGCCGCGCATACCCAAGCCTGCGAGGCAACGGCGCAGGGCGAGCAGTCGCCCCACCTGCTGGATCTGAAGATGGGGTGTCTACAGCGGGCGGCCCACGGGTTGACGGCGACGGTGGACACGCTGGCGGATGCAGACGAAAAGGTCGTGGACAAAGCTCGTGCTCTCGTCGCGGGTCTGCCCGCGTTGTCTCGGTGTGAAGACGCCGAGGTGTTGGCCGCCGAAGTCGAGCCGCCGTTGCCGCAGGACGCCGAGGCCGTCGACATGGCGCGCTCGCAGCTGGCCCGAGCCGACACTCTGAGGCTGGCCGGTCGCTACGACGACTCGGCCGAGGCGATCGAGACGGCCCAGCATGCGCTCGAGGGCGTGGACTACGGGCCCATTGCCACCCACGTGGCGTTGGCGAAGGGCATCCTGTTCGAGAAACAGGGCAACTACGAGGCCTCGGAGGCCTCGTTGGCGGAGGCGCTCCAGCATGCTTCGCGGTGGAGGCAGCACGAGCCGATGGCCAAGGCCGCGCGGTGGTTGATGCAGGTCATCGGCTCTTCGCAGAAGCGGACGGACGAAGGTCTTCAGTACTGGCGGATCGCACGGGGGCTGTCGGAGGGGCATCCCGCGTGGGAGGCAAGCGCCCGCAATGGGTACGGCGTCGTGCTCAGGGACGCCGCGCGGTACGACGAAGCGGAGGAGCAGCACCGCCTCGCGTACCAGCTACAGCTGGACGCTCTGGGTCCGGACGACCCCGACCTCGTCGTGACTCGCACCAACCTCGTCCACGTCTTCTACCTGCAGGGGAAGCTCGACGAGGCCCTGACGGAGCTTCGAGAGGTACTCGCCCTGGAGATCGGAAACGTCGGACCGGACCATCCGTTCGTGATCCAGGCGCGGGCCAACATCGCCGTCATCCTACTCAAGCTGGGAGAGTACGAGGAAGCTGCGACGGAGCTCCAGGCTGCGTTGGCCTGGCGCAACGAGAACCTCGGGGCCCACCACCCGCAGACTGGAGTTGGGCGAGTCAATCTCGCCGCGGCCCTCAGACGCCTGGGCCGATACGATGAAGCGGAGATGCACGCTCGGGCCGGGTTGTCGATCGCCGACGAGGCGCTGGGCTCCGAGCACCCGAGCGTCGCGGAAGCCCGAAACGGCCTCGCCACTGTGCTGCGAGGCCAGGGCAAGTACGAAGAGGCGGAGGTGCAGTTCCGGGCCGCGCTCGCCCTGTGGCGCAAGGCCTTTGGCCCCAAGCACCCGAAGGTCGCCGTGGGTCTCAACAACCTCGGCAGCATCCTCCTCGAGATGAACCGAGCGGCGGAGGCCGAGACTCATTTCCGTGAGGCGTTGGTGATCCTCGTCGATGTCCATGGGTCCGACAGTGCTGCCGCCGCGCAGTGTCGGGGCAACCTCGCCAAGGCTCTCCGGGCTCGAGGACGACTCGAGGAGGCGGAGGCCGTAGTGAGGGGCGCGCTCGTCGACATCGAGCGAGCGTTGGGCAGCAAGCACCCGAGCTTTGCGGAGATCCAGAACGCTCTTGGCGGCATCCTGCACGCACAGCAGGAGTTCGAACAGGCCGAGGTCGAGTATCGTGGCGCACTCGCGTTGCGGCAAGAGCTCTTCGATTCCGACCACATCAAGATCGCCGAGTCACGCACCGGCCTCGCGGATGTCTTGCTCGACCTCGGTCGAGCGGACGATGCGGTGGCGCAGGCAGAGCAGGCGTGGTCCCGACGGCAGCGTGACGACGTTCCAGGCGACGACCGAGCAAAGACCGCATTCGTCCTCGCGCGTGCGCGATGGAGTGCGTCCCCGCCCGCTCGGGCCGGCGCGCGTACGCTCGCGACAGACGCTCTGCGGTCGTACGAGGCGGCGGGAGAGAGGTTCGAGGACCGCGCCCAGCGGGTCCAGCAGTGGCTCGACCTCCATGCCCCGTCAGATCGGTGAGTCGGTCTCCGTGGCGCTCGGGCTCGGTCGTCGTTGACCTTGGAGGTCGACCCACGGTCGATCTCGTGCATCACACCGAGAGTCCGTCGATGACATGCGATTTCGTTGTTCGAGGGCCGCACAGCATCGCTGCGCCGAGACCGATCTGCCGACGATGACGCGAGCACGGGTCGACCAGCACCGCGAGGTGACGAACGCCTCACCTGTGTGTGAACGGCGCTGCGGTCCCGTTTGTTGCCGTGGGGCCGCAGGCCGGAAGGACCCTCGTCCACCGGTGTCTGACATTGGCAGGAGTTGAGGATGCTCGACCCGCCCAACGATGTGGGGGCTGACGGCGACGTTGGGGGCTAGCCGATGCAAGAACCATGGTACGGAGAGAAGCGATGGTGGGCATGGATCCAGGCGAATCCAACTCGTGCGAATCCGAGCCCATCGCTCAGTCCTCCGATGAACTTGGGAACGACCTCATGCGTACGGGTCTGTTCCTCTCCGATGGAGGTGAGCCGATCGCGGACTCGGACACCTGGAACCGTCGGATCGAGTCCGAGGTGGGCCGCCGCCTGGCGCAGCTCAGGCCTGCGGTAGATCGCATCGGTCGCTTCACGATCCTCGAGCGCTTGGGCCACGGAGGCATGGGGGCGGTCTACGCCGCCTACGACGAACAGCTCGACCGCAAGGTCGCGATCAAGCGCCTCCGCGGTGACGATCTGCCCACCGAGGAGGAGCGCCAGCGGTTCCATCGCGAGGCCCAGGCCCTGGCTCGCCTCTCCCATCCCAACGTCGTCACCATTCACGAGGTGGGCGAGCACCATGGCGAGCTGTACCTCGCGATGGAGCAGGTCCGCGGCGAGGATCTGGCCCACTGGCTGACGAGCCAGCCCGCGTGGTCCGAGGTGCTCGATGCCTTCGTGCAAGCGGGACGAGGGTTGATCGC
>JAHZJA010000499.1 GCA_022601155.1 Deltaproteobacteria bacterium
CCGAACATGGGCGTGGTACGAAACTCCGGCGACTGAATGGTGCTCCATAGGGCTTTGGCGTGCTCACTCGCGTCACCTCCAGACAACGACGTGGCCGAAAACCACTGCTGGACGAGCACCCGAGCGTCCGCGTCTGCGAGCGGGAGCACCTGGACCCGCAGCGATGGGCTCCGCCATCTCGAAGCGGGCCCGGACTCAATCGAGTGTCGGGAGAGCAGGATGTAGGCGCCCGACTGTTCCGCGCCGACGTCATCGATCCATCGCGTCGCACGCTCGCGAAGCCGTGGACTAGAAAGCTCGTCGATGCCATCTACGAGGAACACCCGATGGGCACTCTCGAGCAGTGTCTCTGCGAGGGGGCGATCGAGTCGGTCATCCCGACACATGTATTCGAGAAGGGCCGCTGTGAGTTCATCGTCATCCGAGGTCAGCTCCGTCAGCGGAACGAAGATCGGAATCGCGTCGAGCGGAAGGCCAAGCGTCCTTGGGCTGCGCCTCGACATCCACAAGGCCATTCGACGCAAGTATGTTGTCTTTCCGCAGCCCGGCGGCCCGGCCAGCTCGACCACCCGACATCTGTGCTGCGCAGCGCGCTCGAACACTTTCGTGAGCCCGACATTCTCGACGTCTGGATCCGTGACCTCGCGCGACGACGGCCCGGACTGGACGACAACGCTCAGATCGTCCGCCCGGATTGGAATCGCCAAGGGAGACTCGGGCCCGAGCACAGTCGTCGTGGAGTGGTCCCGCGCGACTTGCTCTAGGTAGCGCAGCATGTCTGCCCCCACCGATGAGCGACGACGGGTCTTGCGGCGACTTCGTCGCGACGCGGAGGGCTCCGAAGTCGGCCGCGGCGGGGGGGCTTCGGCCTCCGCACCAGAACCGGCGACGCTCACCGCTTGGCGAGTGGGCGTCCAGGGGCGGGTGGCAGCGCCGTTGGTACGCCACGCGTGGAGGCAGTGCGTAAGCTGCACATCGATGCTGCTCGAGGTGAATCGAACAGGTGACTCGTCGGCCTGAAGTCGTTGTTTGAACGCCTGCAGATGCCCCTGCCTTGCCCACCGATGCTCGAGGGCGTCGAACTCACGACCGATGATCACGGGCTCTTCCTCGTCGATCAGCAGCACGATTCGTGGTGTTCCGCGCTCCTTCGCCCATGAGTAGTCCAGCTCCTGCAACGAGTACGCGCCTTCGCTGTAGAACGCACCACAGCGCCACGCCACGAGCATGACGAATAGATCGCAGTCCTCCAGACGCGTGCGGCGCTCAAGAAGGGCGTGCTCCGAGGGCTCCACGATTGTAGCCGCCATGCCCGCTCGTTGGACGATCCGCTCGAGCCTTTCGCGTCGCGACGGGTCCTCGGACCAAGTCGATGAGATGAACACCCGGTACGGTGTCGGCGATGGTTCGTCGTCGGGGCGGCGCCCCGCCTTCCAAGCCTCGCCGATGCGGTCGTGCAGGTTGGGAGCAGGATCGAAGCCACTGATGAGATCCGGTGCTTTCCCTGTGATGCCAGCGATCAGCCTCGTGAATCCGTCGTCCTCGTCGAGATCGACCCAGGTCCGCGCGCGCAAGAAACCCGCGACCTGCTCGAGCGATGCCCCGGGCAGCAACGCGGGAATCACCCGTCGATCCGCGCGCTCGATGAGCGCGAGCTGGCTCTCCTGGTCCCTCCACGCATCCGACCCTTCCGGGCCGAAGAACACCGCGATCGTGTCACTACAGTCGATCGCCCGCTCCAGTGCGGGCACGGTCTGCTCACCTGGAACCAGCATCCATCGGCGGAAGTACGGCTCGAGCTGTGCCTCGGTCCGAAGGCGGCCCGCAATTTCCTCCACCACGGACTCATCCGCCATGGTGTGTGACAGGAAGACATCGAACGATTCGGACATGAGTACGGACGCGTCGAATTCACCGTCCCCTCAGTAGCGACGGCGCCAACTCGCGGGAGCTTCAGTGCATCCCGAACTGCGCTCGGTCCCTCGTTCGGGTTGCTAAATCTCACAAAAAAAGGCGGCGAGCCGACGACTCGATTCCACGCTCTCGATCACTGGAACCGCCGTCGCCATCCCGGCCCGCGTCGGGACACCCGTCCCAGGAATCTTCCGCATGACCAACAACCATGAACAGCGTCTGCGGTGGCTGATCCTCGCCCGTCTTGCCACCGCGAAGAGTCGACCACCGACCCCTCGAAAGCTCGAGGAAGACCTGTATCGACTCGTCCAGTCTCGCCTCGCGCGTCGCGAGTGGTCCTCGGCATGCGAGACGCAGCTGACGGACCTCCTCGCCAAGCGAGAGATTGACGAACGACGTCGGGTGACCGACCGGGGCCACGCCCGACTGCGCGAAGCGCTGGGAGTCGAAGAACTTCCGACTTGGGCACAGATCTGGCGAACGTTGCTCCCCGCTCTGACCCTCGACCTACCGGCTGAGTCGTGGCAGGGGGTGAATGACGGAGGGCGCCTCCGCGGCCGTCTCATCCGCGAGTCTCACTCGCTGGATATTGCGGAGACCCCCACGACCAACCAAGCAGTCGACGCTGCCGTATGGAAGATGCTCGGCTTCGAGGACGCTGGGTCTCTGACCCTGGGCAAGCTGCGGCGGGCCGTGCTCGAACGCGAGCTGGAGACCCGGCTGCGGGCCAAGTCCATCGACGCGGACATGGCCGGCCAGTGGCTCGCAACTGCGGCCGCCGACGCGACGACTCGACACATCGACGCCGTACGCCGGGCCATGGTGGACCGGTGGCTATTCGGCGAACCGGCGAGCCCCGTAGAGACGGGAATTCCCGACGCGTCGCCCAAATCGCCCCCCAGCGAGCATCCTGCTGCGCCGTTGCCCTCCACGGCGACCTCGACGCCCAGCGCCCCGCTTTCTCTCGACCGCTGGGCGCACCGGATCAACACACTCGCCTGCGCGACGCCCGATGGTCGCTACGGTGACGAACGCCTATTCATCGCTGCCCTGTGGCGAGCCGCCCAAGATGGCGAACCGGCCCTGAATACGTCGTTGCTGGACTTCAAGGCGCGACTCCTCGACGCCAACCGAGCCGGGTACGTCCGGCTGCATCGTGCGGATCTGGTGGGAGCCATGGATGACGCACTCGTGCGTGACTCGGAGACCCGCCACCTCAACGCGACCTTTCACTTCATCGAGATTCCCGCACGGAGAACGCCATGAGCCCGGACGCCACCCTCCCCCTAGACATTACCGGCACCGTCGACAGTATCGGCACCATGCTCGAGCGCGTGTTGTCGGCGAGCAATGAGGCCGAGCTACTCGGCCCCGACCTTCACCGACTCCGTGTGGAGCAGCGACTACCGCTACGCATCGTGGTGATCGGAGCGCTCCTCAATGACTTTGCGCGGGTGTCGTATTCCTGCATCGAGGCGGACCGACGCATCACGGACGACGAACTCGAGTACGTCTACCCGATCTTCCACTCCCTGGTCTCGTTTCTCGCGAAGTTCAGATCCGAGTATGCGGCGTTTGTCGGATCCGAGGAGCTGCGTGAACTGCTCGACCACTACTCTACTGATGACGCTCCCTTCGGTGCCGAAGCGGAGCAGACTCGATGGATCGGGCTGGACGTCTGCCGGCGCACCGCCCAGGCCACGGGCGACGACGAGCCTTTGGAGCTGTATCTGAAGGCTCAAGAGCACACGATGCATCGACTCTTCTCGCTCGGGGGGATGACCTCCGAGGAAACCGCGGCAAAGGCCGAGCTAGCGGGCATGATGGAGCTCCGGAGAAGGCTCCGCGATTGCTCCCCCAAACGTGTGGTCGACCCCAGGCTCGCAGCATTCTGCGATCCCAATGGCATCCCAGTCTTCGCTGCGATCGCCCATGCCCATCAGATTTGGGAGCCTGATCCCTTCGACGTGGAGTCGGTCCACACCGAAGCGCGAGACATGTTCGAGCGTGTCGTGGATCAAGTGACGACCTTCGATACCGAGCGAGGAGGCCGAATCGTCGTGGTTCGTGGACCCTCGGGGGCCGGCAAGACTCACCTCATGCGAGCTTTCCGCAGCTACCTCCACGGACGGCGTCGAGGTTTCGCCACGTACATGCAGATGACCACCCGGGCGGAGGACTACGCCCGCTATGTGCTGGTCAACGTCATCGATGCTCTCGAGCGCCCCTACGATCCGCCGGAGCTGACCAGCTCGGGCCTGATCACTCTCTCGGATGCCCTCGCCGAGGACCGCGACGCGCTTTCGGCGGATGACCTGCAGGTCCTGCGTGAGGGTGATTTCGATCTGGTCCACGCCGATCACGTCAGCCCCATGGTCGACCGGATTCTCGAACGGCCAGGGTACCGCGACTTCGATCCGGATCTCCTTCGCATCCTGTTGTATCTCCAGCGCAGGGAGCCTCGTATCCGAGCCCGCGTGCTCAAGTATCTGCGATGCGAACACCTCAACGACTATGACTCGCGGATGCTCGGCGGCATTGCCTCGCGTGATGGAGGAGATTCACCGCTCCGCATGATCGAGCAGTTGGGCAAGCTGATGGCCCGGGTCGGGCAATTCGCGTTCGTGCTGCTCATCGACCAAATGGAGGACGTCTTCAATTTGGACGATACGGGGCAGAGGGTCGCCCGAGCGATCGACGTACTCTGTCACGTCGTCGATCATGTGCCGAATGCGGTGGTCGTGCTGTCGTGCCTGCACGACTACTACCAGCGCGTCCGGGGGCACCTCACTCGTTCTGCTCTAGATCGCTTGGAGTCGGACCCGCCGCCCATTACCCTCAATGCTGGACGCACGCTCCCAGAGATCCAGCAGATCGTTGGCCGTCGCCTCGAGCACCTCTACGACTACGTGGGCGTGCGTACACACGAGGACGACCCGACGTACCCGATTCGAGTCAAGGACCTGGAATCCCTCGCCAATATGCGCACACGAGATGTACTCGACTGGTGCCGAGAACACCAGCGGGAGAGAATGGAGCAGGAAGGCCTGGACGGGGTCACCCTGGATCGAATTAGGTCACAACAGTCCGAACAGCCCGACTTCACTCATATCGAGCAATCGTGGAACGACTTTCGTACCGCGTTCTCAAAGTCCGTCCCCGAAGTTGACGAAGCGCTGCTCGAGCTGTTGGCGTGGGCGGCCGAGCAGGCTGGTGAGGAACTCGAGCCTCCGCTCCCGTTTACCACCCGTCGCGAGCGCGTCGGTCTGGTCGTGAACGACGACTGCGAGTCCCTGTTCGTGGGGATCGGCAACCGCGACGCGCGGGGAGGCGGCTTGTTGCGCCAGGTCCTTGCGCTGCGAGAGATGGCGGGCGACCGTTTGGTCGGTATCGTTCGCTGCTCGGAATACCCGGAGAACCCGAGGACGAAGGTCTTTCAGGAGCTTGGCGAGCTGCTCCGGGCTGGTGGGCGGCGGGTCACGGTGGAAGACGGCGAGTGGCGGACCATCATGGCGCTGCGAAGCTTTGTGCCAGAGCACGCCGACGAGCCGGGCTTTGATGTGTGGCGCCGCCGAGCGTGCCCCTTGTCCCAACTGACTTCCTTGCGTTTGCTGCTCGCACTGGACAGGCCCCGCCTGCCGCAGACTGATGCCGAGCACGACTCGCCCGTCGACGCCAGTGGCGGACCCGAAGGTCCGGAGCAAGAGGTGGACGAGGGAGGTCATCGAGAATTTGTGGAGTCACCACCCTCAACCGACGAGCCGGAGACTTCCGACCCGTCGCCCGAGACATCGGATGAGCTGCGAATCGGCCGAACCGCGGGAGTCCTCAGTGAGGGGGCGGTCTCGATGAGTCTCCACGAGCTTGTGACACACGCTGCCTTCCTGGGCTCGACCGGCAGTGGGAAGACCACCCTGGCGCTCAATCTGATCGAACAAGCGCTCGAGCGCGGCATCCCGGCGCTGCTGCTAGACCGCAAGGGGGACCTCGCGACGTACGCCCGGACGGACTGGTGGACCCAGCCCGGTCGAGATGACCAAGGGACTCGACGCAAGCAAGCGTTGCGCGAACGGGTGAGCGTAGCCGTGTACACACCCGGAGCCCCGGGGGGACGCGACCTCGGCCTAACGGTCGTCCCCGAAGGATTGGCGGATATGCGGTCACGGGAGCGCACGCAGGCGTGTCGACAAGCCGCGGCCGCGTTGTGCTCGATGCTGGGCTACAAGGCATCGCAAAGCGACCTTGCGCGCCAGAGCGTGCTCGCCAAAGCGCTGGAGATTCTCGGCCAAGTCGCGAAGGAAGAAGTCCGACTGGAGCATGTGATCGGCCTCATTGCAGACGAGGATCCAGCTCTGGTCAATGCCGTCGGACGGCTCGATACACGATGCTTCAGCAAGCTCGTCGACCACCTCGAGACTCTGCGGCTCTCGCGTGGAGAGCTGCTCGAGGCTGATGCCGAGCGACTCGATCCCAGACAACTACTCGGGCTGGATCGAGACGATGGGAGGGCCGCGCTCTCCGTGGTCAGTACCAAAGTCCTCGGTGACAACGCGAGCGTCGATTTTTGGGTCTCGCGCATGCTCTCTGAGCTCGCGCGGTGGGCCAGCCGCAACCCCAGCCCTCGACTGCAGGCAATCGTGATGTTCGACGAGGCCGACATCTACATGCCTGCCACTCGCAAGCCCGCCACCAAGGAGCCCATGCAGGACCTTCTGCGGCGGGCCCGTTCCGCGGGCCTGGGTGTGTTCTTGGCCACGCAGAGCCCGGGCGACCTCGACTACAAGTCCCGCGACAACATCAGGGCCTGGTTTGTCGGCCGGATCGCTGAGACTACCGCCATCAGGAAGATGCAACCGCTGCTCAGCGAATGCCGAACCAACGTCAAGGGCAAGCTCGCGCGACAGCAGATCGGTGAATTCTTCATGCTTCAATCGGGCGATGTCACCGAGGTGAAAGCCGATCGCTCACTGATGGACACGGAACAGATCGCCGAGGACGAGATCCGCGAGCTGGCGGCCCTTCATGCCAATCTCGCCATTTGAACCTGAAATGCAGCCATGCGGTGGTACCTCTCAGACGAGGACGCCGTATCAACAGCGCCGTTGATGCCAGTACTTGGATCGCCCTCCATGAAGCCCCCAAGATATCCTTCACCGATTTCGTCGGCATCCGGCACACCGAGGTACACGAAAGTCAAGCAGGCGGAGAACCGGCCAGGCTACGACCCGCGGTTCGATTTGTACAAGATGGAGCAGGTTGGTCTTGTCACGACCGTCG
>JAHZJA010000500.1 GCA_022601155.1 Deltaproteobacteria bacterium
GTCTCATCACCGCCCTACACCAGCTCGGGCTCAACGTGACGACCGTCATCGCTGGCGCGGGCGTCCTGGGCCTCGCGATTGGTTTCGGCGCGCAGACCCTCGTCCGCGACGTCATCAGCGGGTTCTTTCTCATCTTCGACGGTGTCATCGAGACCGGCGACCACATCACCTTCAATCAGGTCAGCGGCACCGTGGAGGTGGTTGGCCTGCGGATGACGCAGATTCGAAGCCTCGACGGACGGCTTTGGTACGTGCCCAACGGGGAGCTCAAGATCGTGGGCAACTTCAACCGCGAGTGGTCTCGCGCGGTGGTCAACATTCCGCTGGCCCACGAGCAGAACATCGCGGGCGCCATGAGCCTCATCCAGGAGGTTGCTCAGCAATGGGCGCAGGAGCACGAGGACATCGTGCTCGAGCCACCCGAGGCGCAGGGCGTGCTGATGCTCGGAGCCAGCAGCATCGACGTGCGCGTGGTCGTCAAGGTCCGAGCCATGGAGCACTGGGCGGTGGAGCGCGAGCTGGCGCGGCTCATCAAGGATGCATTCGACGACCACGGCTTCGAGCTCCCGATCCCACGGCAGGTGATCTATCACCGCGAAGACCCCAAACACGGCACCGATCCCACGCCGCGTGCGGGCGTCGGCGCGCGCTGAGGTCGTGGCGCCGCTCGGGTTTCACACCCGGGGTCGCGCAGCCCAGACGACATCACCGACAAGCCCGCTCGGCTCGGTGCACCAGGCCCTACCCGCCCCCCTGCCACGGCTTGGCCACGCCCGAGGCCATCGACTCCCCGCGGGTGCGAACGCCGAGCCCGTCACCCCAATGCCCCCACGGGTATCGGGGCTCGAGCTCCCTCGCGCATGAGGCTGCGGTCTATTGCCCGGATCGAGCCACCGTGTCCAGACGGGCCACGACCTCGGCGATTCCGGGATAGCGAAAGTGCAGCACCCCCAGCGCCGCCCGATTGCCATCGATGATTCCACACATGACGTCGGCAAAGGCTGCCGCATCGTCGGTGCCCAGCTCGGCCACGGCAACACGAGACGCGCGACGAAACTCGGCGATCAGCTCGTTGTGCATCCGCGTGAGGTGCTCGACGGTGCCCGCTTCGGACCAGCCGTTGTCCCGCATATACGTGTGCACCAAGTTGAGATCGTGCTCGGCTTCCCCTCCCACCCGGTCCCGCTCGAGCGAGCCGAGATCATTGGCGATGAGCACGACGTCGATGACGATGCGGCGACACCGGTCGAAGGCCGGATGCGCGATTCGGTTCGGCGATAACCCCATCGAGAGGATCCACTGATCGACATAGGGGTCGATGAAGACCGTCTGACGCCGACAGGTCCAGTGCTCTGCGAGGGGCAAGGCACGACCGCGGCTGGCCGGCTCCTCGGCGCGGTGCCGCAGGTAGTCGTGGAAGCCCTGGGTGAAGCACGCCGTGACCGAAGCCGCCGCGCGTTCCATCTCGACGAACTCTGCCCGCCAGCGGGCCAAATACGGCGTCAGCGGGCCCACGTCCCACAGCTTCGTCGGCGTGGTCAAGTCCGTGAGTTCGTCGGGCTCGGCGTCGTCGATACAAAAGAACAACAGGCACAGGCGGGCCGCGATGTCGAGCTGCCGATCGGTCGCCGTCGTGGGCCGACACAGGTGCGCATAGACGCAGGAGACGACCGTGATCTTCGTCGAGTCGGCACCCGGATCGAGCAACTGGATTTCCCACGCCCAGCCGAGCGTTCGCTCCGCGAGGGCCCGCAGCCGAGGCGCGACCAGGAGCTTGCCGAACGGAGACAACGCCAGCTCCAACGGCGGCAGCACGGGCTCCAACGACGACGTAGATTCCAACGGCAACGCAATGGGCACTCCGACCACGATCCTCACCCTTTCGAGCGCATGTCCTGCATGCGGTTCACGATTCGTTCGAGCCTTGCACGAGCGTGCGGAAGACATCCATCGCAGTGGCGGCCGCTGGACCGGACACGGCCCGTGGCGTCCGCGGTCCCCGGCGACAGCCCCATCAGTACCCTACGCACCACGCGGTCACCGGTAACCGTGGCCCTTTCGGGCCAACAGCCACGCACCGCAGCGGCGGTCGTCCTCCCGAACGACGCATCGCGCGTCACCCAGCCCACGGCCCGTGCAAGCAGCCGACAGGCCGTGTTCGAGATGGAGTCGTCGGCGCAGGACGCCGACGGCACGGGATGGATCTTCTCACCCATCGTGTCCGCGATGCTCGCCACCATCTCTCCCACAACCTCCCACTCGCACGGTACGCCCACATTGAACGGATGACCGCCCATTTGTGTCTGTCAAAGTGGGCCACTGCGATCTCGCGACTACAACCTATCACTTGCTCGGGCCTCAATGGCCCATTGTAGAGCGCAACGACATTACGGTCGTGGTGCGCGTATCGTCGAGCGGCCGAATACTAGCCCAATACGGGCCCCCAACCACAGCTCGAGCCCGCCCACTCGAAACAGCGCATCGAGCGTGGGATCCTCGAGGCCAGAGGTGACGGTGGCAACGCGAGGCCCGTCATCGACGACGAACGAGCCGCCGAGGCCGAGGTCGAGGCCCAGCCGCACGGCGAGCAGCGGGTCGGCATCGACGGGGATGGCGATCGATGGTTCGACCCGTGCCGCCACGCCCAGCGCCAACGTGCCGGCCGGGGGCGCTCCAAGCCGCGTGGCCGGAAGTCGCTCGCCCTCGTGCACCACCCACCACGGCTCGATGCTCAGCTCACCGCGCAACGGAAGGTCGAGCCGACCCACGCTCCACGCGTAGCCCCCGCCGACCGCGATGCGCAGTCGTGACAGCCGAAACGGAGCGCGGTCGCGAGCGAGGTAGCGCAAGCGGAGCCCAAAGCGAGCGCCATCGACGTGCTCGGCGTCGGCCCCGAGACCAAGACCACCGCCCTGCAACAGACTCCCGAACCGTGGAGCACCGATCGGCAGCAACAGCCCGCCCGAGAGCGGAACGCCGACCTTCCACCGCGGCTGGGGCGGCGCGGTGGAGGCTCTCTCTGGCTCGGCGGGTTCGGATGGTTTGGGTGCGGGGCCGGGCTCAGGCTCGCGCTCGACGGTGAGTTCGGGCTCGGGGAGCCGCTGTGGCTCGGGCTGTGGCTCCGGCTCCACCGCGACATCGACCGCTGCCACCGCTCGCTGTACGTCTTCGGGCGCACTGGTCTGCGGCACGGCAACGTCCGTGACATCGGCCACCGCGGTCTGCTGCTCGATCGAAAACAGCAGGTTGGCCACGACGCTGGCGATGAGTCGCGTGTCGCTGGGGTCCACCTCCAGGCGACGAGAGTACCCACGCCCATCCTCGGCGATGAGCTCGGTGCGGACCGCCGTCCCGTCCTCGGTGGGGTGCACCGAGATGAACACCCGCCGCTGCCCCTCGGCAACGGACCACTGCGTGCGCAGCTCGAGACCCGGCAGCCGTAGCTTCAGCGCGTCGAGGAGCCCGGCACCGTCGAGCCCCGGCGACGACAGCAGACCCACTCGAAACGACTGAGCCTCATCGACGGCGGATGGTTCGACCGCGGCGACAGCATGCGCCGAGCCGATGAGCACTACGAGCAAGGGGAGGCACAGCACGGAGATCAATCGCCCGGGCACAGCAGTGATTCGACACAGATCGCGGCATCGAGGATTTCCGACTCGCAGCACGCGAACGGGCAGATCTCATCACATGGACATGTGCCACACTGCACCGCATCGAGCTGTACGTAGGGAACGCAATCACCTTCGACGCAGGTCTCTCCCACTGCGCAGGGCAAGTCACACCCTCCGCAATTGAGGGGATCGATCTCGAGATCGGTGCACCACTCACTGCACGCATCTTGAAAGTCGTCACAGTCGCTCAGGCATGTACCTTCCCCACAAAGCGGAGTCGACCCGGAACACGCATCCCAGCAGTCTCCACAGTGGTCGGGGTCGTTGCGAGGATCGACGCACAGCCCGTTGCAGTTGATCATCTCGGGACGGCAGCGACACACCCCGTCGTCGCAGTATCGTGCGGGGTCGTCGCAGTCTTCGCCGCAGGGCCCGAGGCACTGACCGTCGATGCACTCGGTGCCGAGCAGGCACATCTGTTCGCACTCTCCACAGTGCTGGGAGTCCCAGTCGAGGTCGACGCACACGCCATCACACAGGGCAAAGTCTTCCTCGCACTCGAGGATGTCCTGGGTCTCGCCCGGCACGGGCTCGGTCGCCGTGGCTCCCGTCGACGGCTCTTCATCGGCCTGTGGGATCGCCTGGTACTCCGCGACGCAGGCGCTCAGCGGCAGCACGAGCAGCCAGCCGCAGCGTCCCCTGGTCGTTCGCAGACCCCTCACGGTGCGTGGATACCATTGGGGAATCGCCGTCGATAGCGCTCCCAGCACGCGTCCGCGTCGGCAGACGGCCCACGTCGGCACAGTCCGGCCGTCACGTCCTCCGCGTAGCGGCCGGTGGGGAACCGGCGAAGGTAGGCCCGCCACAGCGCCTGGAGCTTCCCCCCCCGCTGACGCACGATGGCAAACAGCTCACCATAGGCCAGCTCCGCGACTTCACGGCGTCCGCCGAGCTTGACGATCATGCGATACCCCCGCTCTGCCTTGGCGAGCTCACCGCGGCGCCATGCGGCCTGCGCCGCGACATCGAGGGCTCGCAGCCGCTCGCGAAGCGACGGCGCGGATTGGGACGGCGGCGTGTCGACCACGGCGGGGGCGGGCTCGATCTCTTGCACCGCGGGTGCCTCCGCCTCGATCGGCGCCGGGGGTGAGGTCCGTTCGACGGGCGCGGTGGCTCGCGGTCGCAGCGGCGTACCGTGGCGGACTTCGGCCACGGGGCGCTGCGGGTTCGCACCGTGCTGAGCGGAGTGACCCGCACCAACGCCCGACTGGTCCGCGGTGCTACGCCACGACCCCAGCCACGTCATCCCCCCGACCACCATAGCCGCAGCAGCGGCGGCGGCCAGGACCCACGGCAGTACCGGTCCACGCCGGGCCACCGCGGGCGGACCTCCCGCCTCGATCGTCTGGACCAGTGCATCCAGCCGCGTGCGATAGGCGTCGACGAACGGCCGGAGCGCCTCGCGATCGTCGAGGCTGGCCGACCCGGCTCGACCCAGCTGTGCCGCGCGCCTGAACATGTCGTCGGCGTCGGGAGTGGTCGCGGCCTGCTCCAGACGCGCATCGATCTGCTCGCGGAGCACTCGGCCCAGATCGTCTGAGTCGGTCATGACTCATCCTTGGCGGGGATCAGGCCGACATCGGTCAGATGCTGCCGCAGACGAGCCCGGGCACGGGTCGCCCGAACGCGAAAGTTCCCCGGGGTGATGCCAAACTCCTTGGCGGCCTGGGCTGCGCTCATGCCATGGATGTCGGCGAGTACGAACGCTTCGCGGAGTGCCAGGGGCAGCTGTTCGAGTGCTCGCTCGAGCGCCTCGGCCCGGTCGTGGGCGAGGACCTGGTCGTCGGCGGGCACGCCGGGGTCGGCCGGAACGGCGCCGAGTCGACGATGCGCCCGACTGCGTCGCCGGTTCTTTCGCCAGTGCTTGTACACGAGCTTCATCGCAATGCCTCGCAACCATCCGCCGAGGGGGCAGCGTCCATCGAAGCGCGGCAGCTGGACCAGCGCGACGGCGAAGGCCTCCTGGGTGATCTCCTCCGCCACCGAGACATCGCCAGTGGCGTGCGCGACGAGCCGCAGGACGGCATGGAAGTTGTCGCGGTACAGGGTGGTCCACGCCCGACGATCACCGTCGAGTGCTTGCGCGACCAAGACCTCGACTGACGCCGCGACATCCCCCTCGACCACACGGAGGGCTGGAGCGAGGGATGGAGACGACGAGGAGGACATCAACGGCCGATCGGAGGGGCGCGCTCCCGAAGTTCCCGGTCCCGCTCCCCCGTTACAGTGCAGTGTACCGAGGGGCGCCCGAGGGCTCCCGAACATTGTTCCTGTGTAAATCGAGCCCACGGCGTCCCATCGACCTGTTGGCGATCGGTGCCCACCGCCGACAAGGGACCGAA
>JAHZJA010000501.1 GCA_022601155.1 Deltaproteobacteria bacterium
CACGTCTTGCCGAAGGCGAGCTCTGCATCGGCGCCTCCGCCGCACCCATGGCCAATCGAGCGTCGCAGGTAGTTGCCGGACACCCCGCCTCCCAGCGAAAACCACGGACGCATCTGCCGACGAACGCCCACGCGCGTGCTGCCCAAGATCACCCCGTTGCGCTGGATGGTGGGGTAGGCCCCCGCCTCGATCGGCAGCGACCAGCCCTCACGAACGACCGGCGTCACGCGCAGGGTGCCTCCCGCCGTCCATGCGGCCCCCGAGACGCCGAGCACCCGACCGTCACCACCCACGTCCACGGCACCCGGCTCCGTTGGCCGCATGTCGACGTACCCCGGGGTCGTCACGGGGCTGGCGATGCAGCCCGTCCCCGCACACGCGGCGACGGCCGCCGCCGCGCGCACCATCATCAAACCACGGACCACCGTCGAACCACACAGCATGGGCACTTTCATCCTCACGCAACAGCGTTGGGCACGGCTGCGATCCGCGGCAATGTACGCGCCGATGAGGCCGGCGCAAGGCCGTATCCATGAAACTGAGGCCCCACGTCGGCCCACCGCCAACAACCCCCCAAAGCGCCAATGGGGCCCGGATCCCTGCTCATCTCAAAGTTGAGGGCAGTGGGGACGTCCCACGTCATCCGACCCCGGGACCGAGCGACGAACGGTGGCCCGCCATCGTCGCCTCGGCTTGCGTCGCCCCCGACCGCGCGACAGGCTAGCCCGATGCTCAAGCGCCCCCGGCTTCCCACGCGACGAGAGCCCAAGCAATCGCGGGCCCATGCCACGCGGGGCCACATCCTCACCGCCGCCTCCCGAGCCCTCGAGACCGAGGGGCACGCGGTGACGATGACCCGCATCGCCGAGGTCGCGGGCTACAGCATCGGCAGCCTCTACCAGTACTACCCCGACCGCCGCTCCTTGCTGTGCGATCTGATGGTCCAGGAGTCCGAGCGCACGGCCGCCGCGGTCATGCAGCAGATGCCGTCGTTCCAGACCCTCCCCCTCGAGCAGGGCGTCGCTCGCATCGTCACCGTGCTCGTGGAGATGGCGGCCAGTCACCGTGCCCTCACCCACGCGCTCCTTCGCGATGTGCTGCCCACCAGCGACCCCGAGTCCATGGAGGACCTCGTCCCGCGGTTCGCCTCCATGCTCGCGGCCCAGCTGCGACTGCGCCCTCGCGACGTCCGCGAATGCAACCTCGAGATGGCGGCGTTCTTCGTGCTCAACGGGGTCGAGTCGGTGATTCACGCCACGGTCCTGGACCATCCGCAGTGGCTCGACGATCCGGGGTTTTGCGCGGAGCTCATCCACTTCGTCCACGGCTACCTCGCCGCCCCCCCGGCGCCATCGTAGCCGTGGGAGCCCGCTCGTTCGCTCCCCTGGGCGGGCGAGCACCTCGAGCCCAAAGACCGTATCCTGTCGCGGATGGGACTCAAGGCCAGCGGCACGCTCCGCATCGTGGGCGAGACCAAGCGCATCTCCGATCGGTTCGTCAAACGCGAGTTCGTGGTCGAAATCGCCGACAACCCTCGCTACCCGCAGCTGGTGCAGTTCCAGCTCACGGGCGACCGCTGCGAGCAGCTCGACCGGCTTCGCGTGGGCGACACGGTGGACATCGAGTTCAGCCTTCGAGGTCGCGAGTGGACCAGCCCGCGCGGCGAGGTGAAGTACTTCAACAGCCTCGACGTGTGGACCATCGAGGCGCAGGGGCCGGGCAGCGACGACCGCGACGAGCCACCGCCCCCCGAAGAGCCCCCGCCCGACCTCGTCGACGACATTCCGTTCTAGGTGCTCCGCCGCGACGCGCCACGGTGGAGACATGCGAGGGCGCGCTTCGCCCTCGTGATCGAGTCCACGGCGCGGGCCGTGTCGCGTTCCCCGAGGCCTCGGCACGGTCGCGGTGCGTGCATTCGATGCCGCGACCGGCCGAGCCACACGCGGCGAGCACTCCGGCCATGGCCTGACCGGCCATGGCCTGACCGGCGTTGGCCTGACCGACATCGACACCATCGCGGGCGCCCGGATCGTGCAAGGGTGCCGCGATCTAGTCGACGGCGCTGCCGCACACGTAGCAGAAGTTCGCGTCCGGCAGGTGCCCAGTCGCGCCACAGTGGTGGCAGACCGCACCGTGCACCGCGTCGGGCTCCGGCTCCGGCTCCGGCCCCTTGGTGGGGCCGACGACCATCTCCGCGGAGACGATCCCGGTGGGCACCGCGAGGATTCCGTAGCCGAGGATCATCAACACGGCGGCCAGGAACTGACCGAACTCGGTGGCGGGTGCAATGTCTCCGTACCCGACGGTGGTCATCGTGACGATCGCCCAGTACATGCCGCGCGGGATGCTGGTGAAGCCGGCCGCCTCGCCCTCGATGAGGTACATCGCCGAGCCCACCACCAAGGCGACCACCAGCACCACGCCGACGAACACCGAGATCTTGGGGAGGCTGCGGCGAACGGACCTCAGCAGGCTGTGTGCCTCGCCGAGCAAGCGCATCGCCTTGAGCACCCGAAACACGCGCAGCAGTCGCAATGCGCGAATGACGATGAGCGAGTGGACGCCGGTGAAGATCAGGCTGAGGTAGGTGGGCAGCAGCGCCAGCAAGTCGATGATGCCGAAGAACGACAGCACGTAGCGCAGCCGCCGACGGGCCACGTAGATGCGCAGCGCGTATTCGAACGTGAACACCACCGTATAGACCCACTCCAGCACCCGCAGCGTGGTGCCGAACTCCAGGGCCACCGAGGCGACGCTCTCCAGCGCGACAGTGAAGACGCTGGCGATGATCATCCACAGCAGGACGACATCGAACAGCTTGCCGATCGGCGTCTCCGCCTCGAACAGGACGACGTACAGGTGATCCCTCAGCGCCAGCGACTGTGAGGGGTGCGGATCGAGTTCGTTGGCGGGCGGGAGCGCCATGGAGGGGCGAGGCAGTGTATCAGCGGCAACCGCGGGCGAGCCGATCTGCATCCCGTGACGGCTCATTGCGCACCATTTTGGCGAGATTGCACACGGAACACCGTGCAGTGGGCTTCGCACTCGAGTCTTGTGACACAACCAAGACCAACGGCGACCGTCCTGGGACTCCGAAAAACCGGCGCGGGAGCCATGCTTGCAACCGATGAAGCTGACCGAGATTCCCCCCGCCCCGCCCCCACGAACGAGTGGTCGGCTCGCGCGGACGTGGCGGGACTACCAGTGGAAATCCATCACGCCGTTCCTGCTGGTGCACGTGCTGGGAATCGTCGGCGCCGTCGCGGGCATCGTCATGGGTGCCCCAGCATCGGCTTGGATCCTCGCGATCGTCTTGTACTGGGTGCGGATGTTCGGCGTGACCGGCGGCTACCACCGCTACTTCGCGCACCGCACGTTCAAGACCGGCCGGGTGATGCAGTTCGTCCTCGCGTTGATCGCGATGAGTGCCTCGCAGCGCGGCGTGCTGTGGTGGGCTGCCCATCACCGCGACCACCACCGGTATTCCGACGGAGACCGCGACGTTCACTCCCCCGTCCAGTGGGGATTTTGGCACTCGCAGCTCGGCTGGATCTACGACCGCAACGAGTCGTTCGACTACAGCCGCGTCAAGGACCTGGCCCGCTTCCCGGAGCTGGTCGTGCTCGACAAGCTGTGGTGGCTGCCCCCGTGGATCCTCGGCTTTGCCTGCGCTTTCGGCTTTGGCGTGTGGGGCCTGTTCATCGGGTTCTTCTTCAGCACC